>JAISPY010000156.1 GCA_031274565.1 Treponema sp. | reverse complement strand
AAAGATCAGAGCCCTCAACCTCCTCATGAAGCGTCAGACCGGGGAAGACCGGGATTTCGCGTACCGTGAAGCCGACCTCCGGGCCGTGGCGGTGTACAGGCTCAGGGCGGAGACGTTTACGGGCAAACAGCGATCATAGCAGCCTGTTCATTTGTAGATTTTTGCATCAAAACTAACGTCGGACCAAAGGTCCGCAAAATCCACAATTATTGGGCTGCTTATGGAGTTTGCAGGGTAATCGAACCATAGGTTCGCAATCGCCTGTTCGGCGATTTTTTGGATTAAATGCGCGAAGCGCAACAAACTCCTAGCTTGAATGAACTATGGTTCAGTGATAAAATGAACTAATATACAGCACAATAAGGAAAATCTATGAAGAGTATTCAAACCCAAGGGGCCCCTGCTGCGATTGGCCCCTATTCACAGGCTTTTGTTACCGAAGGACTGGTATTTACCTCCGGTCAAATTCCCCTGTCTGCGGAAACCGGTCAGGTGGTTGGCGTCACTATCCTAGAACAGACCGAACAGGTTATCAAAAACCTCCAAGCGGTACTGGAAGCCGCCGGTTCCAGTCTTTCCCAGGTGATCAAGACCACCTGTTTTCTTGCGGATATGCAAGACTTCGGGGCATTTAACGAAGTATACGCGAAATATTTTACCGGAAAGCCTGCCCGTTCAACCGTGGCGGTACGCCAATTACCCAAAAACGTACTCGTGGAGATTGAAGCGGTGGGGGAGCTTACGTCCTAGCCTTCCGGTTCGATGTTTCTCCCTGGGTCCCGGCTGCAGGATAACCGCGTAAGAACCATTTCGGAGGGCTTTCTTCTAAGGCCCCCCGCATTTTTTTCCTTACAATGACCGTAGGCCGAAAAGGTACGGCTGAATGGTTCGGCGGGACCTGTTTTTTTACCCCATGCAGGCGGCCCTGCGCTCTGGGCTGCATGAATCCTGGCGGGAGTTTTTGCTCTTTGCCTGGGAGGAGGACTGCATCAACGATGATGGGGGGTAAACTGAGCATTGTTGGCCCCAAGTAGACAGCCTTAGGCTGAACAAGGTATAATCGATATACATGAAAGTCGCGTTCGGCCATAGCAACATGGATATGGACTGCCTCGGTTCCCTGATCCTGGTAAAAAAGCTCTTCCCCGATTATCGACTGGTAAAGAGCAATCTGATTCATCCGGCGGCGCGGAAACTGTATACCCTGTACCAGGATTACTTTGACTTCCTGACTCCCCAAGACTTGCAGGGGGAAACCATTGAGAACATCATCATCGTGGACACCTGTACTGCCGCCCGGGTCAAGGAGTATTTCAGCCATATCAAGCATTCAGACCCTAAGATACAGATCTTCGATCACCATAACCTAGAACAGTGCGATATCTTGGGCGCTGCCGTAGAAGGAGGACCCTATGGAGCCACCGTATCATACCTGGGGAAGCTGATCATGGAACGAGGCATCTTCCTCCGCGCAGAGGAAGCAACCATAGCCCTGGCAGGGATTTATGCGGATACCGGCAGGCTCATCTATGAGAATGTCCGACGGGAGGACTTTGAGGTTTCGGCCTACCTGGTGGATATGGGGGCATCCTTACGGCTGGTCAAGTCCTTTTTGGAAACCATCATCGAAGACGATCAGATCCTGGTGCTGAACCAACTGTTCCTGGTGATAAGTCCCAGCGTCATTCAGGGCCATAGGATCCTCTTGAGTTACCTGGAACTGGATGACCAAGTCAGCGGCCTTGCGGCAGTGGTGGAAAAGGTGATGGACATAGAAAATCCCGATGCGTATTTCGCCTTCTTTTTCATTCCCAAGAAGAAAACCCTCCTCTTGATTGCCCGCAGTCAAAAGACCCGGATCGATCTCCATGAATTGCTCTATGTATACGGCGGCGGCGGACACCAGTTTGCGGCATCGGTTAAGCTCACCAATCAGGACGGCCCCGGGTTTTATCAGCACTTTCTCGCCTATTTGGAGCGTTCCCTCAAACCCGCCATCCGGGCCAGGGATATTATGACCCGGAATGTCCACACCATCCGGGATGACGCCACCCTCCTGGAAGCGGCCCTGTTTCTCGAAGAGAATGACCTCACCGGCGTGCCGGTCCTCGACGCCCAAGGAACGGTTTCAGGATTTTTAAGCCTCCGGGACATTATGAAAGGCAGAAAAGCCTCCCAGATGCACAGTCCCGTGAAAGCCTATATGACCAGAAACGTCATCATCTCCGACGGCCAGCTCACCATGCGGGAAGTGGAACGGATCTTCTACAAACACCATATCGCCCACCTCCCCATTGTCGAAGCGGGGAAACTCGTCGGCATCGTAACCCACTGGGACTACCTCCAATACAGCCGCCGGTTCTTTTCTCAGTAATAACGGCTTGGTTCGAGAGGACGGAGTACGCCCTCGTTGGGGCTGTTGCAAGATGCGCTGACTTTGTAATACTGCTTTGGTATAGGGCGACGTTACGGCCGGATCGGGGCCGCAACACCCAGAGGGCCTTTGCTCAGAAGAAGGCTTGATTCGGGTGGGTAACTTTGTTGCCCTGTATTGAAGGGGGTACGCTTCCTGCTATTGGAGGGATAGGCCAAGGGGAAGAATCAGCAATGTACCTGATCATCACATGCGCTTTCATTTGAGCCAGTTCCAATGGGGCAATTCCAAAATCAGTTATTTTGGAATTGCCCAATTTGTTTTAGGTAAATTTATTTATGGATAATCTCTTAAGTCATGTCCGTGAATCCAGCAATAGCGTAACCGGCCCGTCATTGAGGGAGCGGACCTCCATGTGGGCCTGGAACATCCCTTGCTCACAGACCAGGCCCTGGGTCCGGATCCGCTCCATGAAGTATTCATAGAGGGCTTTGGCGCGGAGGCTTTCTGCGGCCTGGGAATAGGAGGGCCGTCTTCCCTTCCGGGCATCCGCTAAGAGGGTGAATTGAGACACCACCAGGACGCTGCCGCCTATATCCTGTACGGAAAGGTTCATCTTTCCTTGGGGGTCTTCAAATATCCTCAGAACCGCAATTTTTTCCGCCAGGTAAACCGCGTCTTTTTCCGTATCCCCTTGGGCCACTCCCAGATACACCAGAAGCCCCGGACCGATTGCTCCCTGTAGGATCCTGTCCACAGAAACCGATGCCTCCAGGACCCGCTGCACCACCGCTCTCATAAGGTTCCTCCTTCACGGGTAGTACCGTAGACTCCATGTGCAGGGAAAATACCCCTCATTGCGGAACCTTCGGGACCTTTAGGCCCCGAAGCGTAAACAGGCCTGTTGAGACTGTCGAATTAGTCCCTGATATGCCAAGCCGACACTACATATAGTGTAATATTCAACAATAATACGCTATATGTAGTGGTACGAGAGCTGTAAAATTACTTTTCCGACAGTCTCGTTATGTGCAGTTGGGGCGTATCTCATTTTATTATACCATATTTATTTTATGGTACAATAATTAAAGAATATTTTTTACAATTTATGATAACAATTTTTGTTTATTGTAAAACATATCCATAAGTTCAATGTATCGGGTAAGTATTTGTTCTATTCGTTCTTCCCTTCCGCTATAACTTATGAGTTCCGTCCTTCTTGTATTAAAATCATACAAGGAAACTGCCGTTATATAATTACGTCCAGAACGATCCTCTGTTTTTAATTTTATTTCCAATCTTGCCCTGC
>JAISPY010000137.1 GCA_031274565.1 Treponema sp. | reverse complement strand
GCCCCCTGCCGCTCGACTTGCATGCTTAAGACGCGCCGCCAGCGTTCGTTCTGAGCCAGGATCAAACTCTCCATGATATATTTCCTAACAGCCCGAAGGCTGTAAGAATACCACTTCGTTTAGAGCGGCCTTATCCCGCCCCTTCTTTCCTCGCTTCCTCTATCCCGGTTCCCCGAAATAAAGTGCTGACTGCTTCCTCCCGATAGACTTTCTATCTATCGGTCCCTCCCCTTCCCTGTATTGCCAAATATCCCTGAAGAACAACCCTTCCAGGCTCCTCTTCATCTCAGCCTTTTGAACTTACTCAATATCACCGGTCTTGTCAAGCGGTTTTCACCGTTTTTTTAATAAAAAAACAAGACCAATAAACTTACCGTAAGCTCAGCACGCCTCCTCAAAGGCGATAGAAATAACAATACTCAAAAAAATCCTAAAGGTCAATAGGTTTTAAAAATATTTTAATTTTTTTTAGACCCCCCAGGGAGATCCTCCCCGTTACTGCTTCCTATACACCGCAAGATAATCCGCAAAAGAAACCACTGAAATCACGACCGATATAAAAAAGATAATCCCCGCGCTCATACGCAGCGCCGGAACCAGGGCATCAAACCCAAGCCGTTCCGCACTGGCCGCCAAAAGCGCCACCGCGCCGGCAAGCATATAGGTAACCGCTTTTATCTTACCGCCCTTCCGGGCGCCCAGGGTAATCCCCTTCTTCAGCATGAGGTTCCGCAGGAACTGGATGCTGATCTCCCGGTATACAATCACCAGAAAAAGCACCGCCGACAAGATGCCGTCCAGCACAAAACACAAGAAATAGGTGATCCGCACCAGTACATCTGCAAAGGGATCGAACAACTTGCCAAAATCGCTCACCTCTTTCCGAGAACGGGCGATCTTACCATCGATCAAATCAGTAAGCTCAGAAAGAATAAACAAGCCCCAGAGGACCGGTACAATCCACCTGAAATCACCAGATGCCCCCGGAACCCACTCAGGGACCGGTATAGCGGGCAACCGATACAACACAAAAAAAAACGGCGCCAAAATCAAACGGAGGGAAGTTACCTTATCGGCTAGGGTCATGTACTTAGTATGAAGGTCTGATCGCCCCCCTGTCAAGCGTTCATTTTTCCCCTCATTCAACCCTGCAGTGCAACACGTAACCCTTTACGCAATACGGCAATAGTATGACCATTCGGTCCGGGTAGTGCTGTGCGGGTCCTGGGTATGTGCAGATGGAGTATCACGGTTTACCGGAACTCTGGGGTATGGTATGACAAAAATATCGCGACGTTTACAAGGGTATAATGACCGGTTTATCCTTAGGGTCTATTTCGAATGGTACCCATCGAGAAAGGCTCTAGGAACTGCGGAAGGCCAACATAGGGACCGGATCGTTTTCTGCCCCTATACATCTACAAGACCCGCATTCCGGCGGGTCTTTTTTTGCGCTGGACGTATCCCCCGCTCCCTCCAAAGAAATCTAGCCGGCCGTTGCGGCCTTAGCCAGGGCCGCTTCATACAGGGCAAGGTACTGCTTGGCTGATTTTTTCCAGGAAAAATTCTGTTTCATTCCTGCGAGGCGCATAGCTTCAAAGTGAGAGCGGCGGTTATAGTAGGTATCCACCGCCCATTTCACCGTGTCGTATATCGCCTGGGGGGTAAGATCGTTGAACATAAATCCCGTACCCTTTCCCGTATCCGGATTATAATTGGTAACCGTATCCACTAGACCTCCGGTGTTCCGCACGATGGGCAGGGTTCCGTAGGAGAGGGAATACATCTGGTTAAGCCCGCAGGGCTCATACCGGCTGGGCATCAGGAACAAATCGCTCCCCGCCTCGATGAGGTGACTTTCCGCTTCGGAGTAGCCGATACGGGCCTTAAAATTGGCAAGCCGGTAGGAAAGATTCTTAATTTCATTCTCACACCAGGGGTCTCCGGAACCGAGGAGCACCATCTGGAGCCGCAGGTCCTGGCAGATGGACCAGGCGGAACCGTATGCCGGGCCAAAGAGTTCACCCACCCCTTTTTGTTCGGTCAGCCTGGTTACCATACCGATGATCGGGACATGCGGTTCCAGGGGGAGCTTAAATTCCTTTTGCAGGGCTTCCTTAGCGGTGATCTTCCCGGTCATGTCCTTAACGCTGTAAGGCTGGGGAATATACCGGTCGGTTTTAGGATTCCAGACCCTAGTATCGATGCCGTTCAGGATGCCCCGATAATCCGCGGAACGGTACCGGAGCACCCCGTCTAACCGGAAGCCATACGCCTGGGTCTGGGTTTCCAGCGCGTAATTAGGAGAAACCGTGTTGATTTTATCCGCGCTGGTGATCCCCGCCTTGAGAAGGTTCATCATATTCCAATCGTCAAACCCCGCCTCATAAAACACCTGCCAGTCCAGATTGGTATAGTAGTAATTGTCCTTGTGGTAAATTCCCTGATACCCCAAATTATGAACGGTCAATACCGAGACGGTCTTGGCCAATTCCTCGGTACGTTCCCCGTACTTGAGGAATACCGGTACCAAGGCAGAGGGCCAATCATGGGCATGCAGTACCTCCGGGTACCAGCCTAGTTTACGGCAGAGCTGAAAAACCGCCCGGGCGAAGAAGGTAAAACGCCGGGGATTGTCCATAAAATCCGGTTCCGCCGGGACCCCGTATATGCCGTCCCGGCCAAAAAACTGTTCGTGATCGATGAAATACACCCGCACCGGGTTCTTTTTCGGGGACCCCGGGAGCTCCTTGGTATACACCGCGCTCCATTCTTCCCGGCCGCCTATATGCACCCCCATGGCCCCTGCAAGATGACCAAGCGTGTCCCGGTTGATGCTGTAATACCGGGGAATAATGATACGAACTTCATGCCCTTCCTGGGCCAAGGCGATGGATAACGCGGAAACCGCGTCCGCAAGCCCCCCGGTTTTAGCAAACGGGACAGCCTCGGTAGTGGCCATTAATATTTTCATAGGGCCTCGCTAGAACGTTTCGATTGTGGAAAGTCCATTTTCCTGGAGGATCCGCAGTCCCTTTTCATGATCCTCCAGTTTAAAGATCACCACCGCCTTCCCGGCTTTACCCGTCAAGGACGCATAGAGATATTCAATGTTCACCTGGGATCGCTGGAACAGTTCCATCACCTGGGCGAGGCTGCCGGGGCTATCTTTGATTTCCACTGCGGCCACATCGGTTTCCCGGATGGTGAACCCCTCGGCGCTCAATGCTTTAACCGCCCCTTCGGTGTTATCCACGATGAGCCGTAAGATGCCGAAATCCGCGGTATCCGCGATGCTGATGGCCCGCATGTTGATCTTCGCCCGGGCAAGTACCCCGGTAACTTCTCCCAAGCGGCCTGCGTTGTTCTCCAAAAATACCGATATTTGCTTGATCTGCATGATTACTCCTTATTGACCATTATACTGGTAGAGGGCTTATATTTCACGCTTATCCAGGACCCGTTTTGATTTACCCATGGACCGCTCGATGGTCTTAGGCTCCACCAATTTCACCTTTACGCCGATCATGAGTTTTGATTTCATCACGGTTTCGATCTTGGTTCGCAGGCTTTCCAGGTTTTTGGTTTCATCACTGAAAAACTCCCGCTTCACCTCCACCTGCAGTTCCACTTCGTCCAGGTGGTTGGAACCACGGGTAATGACGATGAGGTAGTGCGGATCCGTGCCTTCGATTTCGATGAGGGCCTGCTCGATTTGGCTGGGGAACACATTGACCCCCCGGATGATGAGCATATCATCGGTCCGGCCAAAGAGTCGGTTCATCCGGATCGTCGTGCGTCCACAGGAACAGCGGTCCCGCCGGAGAAAGGTAACATCCCGGGTCCGGTAGCGGAGCAGCGGCGTACCTTCTTTGGTCAGGGTGGTGAAGACCAACTCCCCTTTTTCTCCATCCGGGAGAACCTTCCCCGTAGCGGGATCGATGATCTCAGGGTAAAAGAGGTCTTCGTTGATGTGCAGGCCTGCTTGGGCTTCACACTCAAAGGCCACCCCTGGCCCGATGATCTCGGTTAAGCCGTAGATGTCGTAGGCATGCATCCCATACAGGCTTTCGATCTCCCGCCGCATGTTTTCGCTCCACGGCTCCGCGCCGAAACAGCCCTTGTTAAGGGGGAGCTGCTTGAGATCGATCCCCGCTTCCTCTGCTTCCTCCGCCATAAACAGGGCGTATGAGGGCGTACAGGTTAATATGGTGGAACCGAAGGACTGCATCACCATGAGCTGCCGCTGGGTATTCCCCGCGGACATGGGGATGACGTTTGCCCCCAGGGTCTTGGCCCCGTAATGGGCGCCGAGGCCTCCGGTAAAGAGACCGTAGCCGTAACAGTTCTGCACCGTGTCGTTTCGGCTGCCTCCGGCTCCCGCGAGGGTACGGGCCATGGCTTCTCCCCAGGTCTCGATGTCTTTCTTGGTGTAGGCATCCACTACCGGGATGCCAGTGGTCCCTGAGGACATGTGGACCTCTTCGATCTCCGCTAAGGGACAGGCCAAGAGGCCGTAGGGATAGGTTTCCCGCAGATCATCCTTGATGGTAAAGGGCAGCCGGGCAATATCCTCCAGGGAACCTATATCCTGTGGGGTGAGTTCCATAGCATCCAGTTTCTTACGGTAGAACGGGACGTCGGCATAGAGTTTTTCCACGAGGTTCTTGAGGCGGGCAAATTGCAGCTTTTTCCGCGCCTCCTCGTCCATACATTCGTATTCAGGGTTAAAGATCATTTTTTTCCTTTTTTCCTTTTTCCTTTTTTCTAAGGCAAGGATGTAATGACCAGACCATGCATCTGGAATGATATCAGTATACCCGGTTATTTAAAAAATTTATAGTCTTTAAGTAGACCGTATGAATTTTTGTAGATTTAGTGGTATCCATACCTGAGAATATGTCTGGCTCCCCAAGGTTCCATAACGTAGTCAACGAGTCCCATACATCTGTAATGCTCATCCCTGAAATCCCCGGGGCGGTTTGTTTTTCTTCAAAACCCGAGGGTTTAAAAAGCCCTGTTTTTTTTGCCTTTTTTACCCCGGTTACACCGGAAACCAGGGGACGCCCCTGGTGTAACCAGACGGGAAACGGCGCTTCCCGCTGGCTCCGGGCGGCGGGGACTGGAGCGGCGGCTTGGTCCCCAAGCACGGGCATCAAGCCGGACCGTTCCCCCTTAGAAGGGGCCGGTCCAAACCCCTCCGGTGAAGATGTAGGTGCCGCCCGCGCCTGCGTATCCATTAGTTGCGTAGTAGGTATTGAAGTTGCCGAGTATGTTAGCATTACCACTTATACCACAATTCCCGGGGATGGTTAGGCTGGTGAGGGGACATTTCTCGAAGGCAGCGTACTGGATCGACGTTGTCTTAGGAAGGTTCACCGCGCTCAGGCTGGTACAGCCCGAGAAGACGTAGTCGTACACCGTCGTTACCTCCGGGAGGCTCACCCAGCGCAGGGATCTACAGCCCGAGAAGACATCCCGACTCATGGACGCCAGCTTAGGAAGGTTCACCACGCTCAGGCTGGTACAGCCGCCCGAGAAGCCACCGTCGCTCAACGTTGTTACCTCCGGGAAGTCCGCGGTTCTCAAGCTACTACAGCCCCTGAAGGCGAGAGCGCTGATGGTCCCTGCCTTAGGGGCGCTCACCGTTCTCAAGCTCGTACAGCCCTGGAACATGGCATAGCTGATGCCACCTATCTCCGGGAGGTCCGCGGAGATTAAGCTCGTACAGCCATAGAAGGCGTACGTACCGCCGCCCGTTACCTTAGGGAAGCTCACCGTTTTCAAGCTCGTACAGCCATTGAAGGCATTATCGCCAATGGTCGTTGCCTCCGGGAAATCCACCGATATCAAGCTCGTGCGGTTCAAGAAGGCGGAACCGCTGATGCTGGTGATGTCCGCGCCTGCTATTTCTTGGAGAGCGCTGAAGTTTGTCCAGGAACCCCCTAGGCTTGTGGTCGTGTCAGGCAGAATCAGGGACACGATCCATTCCTGTCCGGCGGTGCTTGCAGGGTTAAAAAATATTCCCCACGAGCTACTCGAAAGGTCCAGGGCAATATATTTTTCTCGGTTAGCTTCATTCAGCAGGTCCAGCAAGGGCCACCACGCGCTGTAGTTGGCGACCTTCATCGGTACGGGGATGGGCTTATCGGAGGTATTCCCCTCCTCAGGGGTAAAGCTGTCCAGGTAGTCTCTAACCTCATCAACGCTCTCGAACATCCCCCATTGGGCCTCAAACCGCACGTCCCCGCTTACCGTATACCTCCTCCCGCTCTGGTAGGTCGTCCCTACTCCATCCCCCCATCGGAGAAAGGCGGTTCCAGCCGGAGCCTTCATCCCCCTCCAACTGGGCAGGGTGATCTCCGTTCCATGTCTTACTTTCCGGCTTGCAGGCGCCGTCCCTCCTCCCCCATTCAGCCCATAGCTTACAGTCCAGCCCTTCACTAAGGTCAGGTCTTGGATACACGCGGCCCCCGTAACCTTTACCTCCTCAGTGCAGCAGAATACCTCTCCCGTACTCGTCTCGAACAGAGACGCCTCTAGCGTATAGGTCCCCGGCGCTATATCCTCCAAGGTATAGGTCCCGTCCCAGCCACTCGTTCCAGCCTTATACACCGTCCCATCCCCCTGGAGCAACCGGACCTCCGCTCCCGTTACCACCCCGCCGCCGCTCTGCTCGATGACGCCCCGTACCTCGCTCAACTCCCGGTCCCGGTACCCGTTCCCCTTCCCGAAATGTACCCACAACCCGCCGCCGATACTCCCCTCCCGGTCCAGTTCAGCACCCAACCCGTTCCGGATGATCCATTTCGTCCCCCCGGACTCAGGGTCGCCAAACCCGTAATAGCTCGCTTCCACATCAAACTTCCAGTCCCCATCCGCGGGGCTTACCTCCTGTATCGT
>JAISPY010000128.1 GCA_031274565.1 Treponema sp. | reverse complement strand
CTTTTTCTTGTCATAACATTCCTTGCATAGTATCATAGGAATATGGGCGATGATTTGTATTTAAGCCGAGCGCGTTCAATCATAGCGTTACCGAGGCAGACATCTTAAAAGCTATGGATGGTTATCTTTACGACGGCCCAATGGACGACGATGTAAACAAGCGCCTTTTACTTGGGTTTGACGCAAAGAATAATCTGCTTGAAATAATGTATAATATTATCAACGAGAACTGTATTAACGTGTTTCACGCCATGAAGGCCCGCAGGACGTTTCTCACATTGTTAAACCAAAACCAATAGGAGCATATAATGAATGACCTAACCGATGAAGAAGCCGCCGCACTGGACGAATACTACACCACCCATATCCCTCATGTCGGCCTCAATGAAGGGGGTTTTTTCGCAAATCGCACCAGACGCCTGATGCCGGTGGATGACCTTTCCGCAGCTTACATCCGCGCCGCCTGTGAAGTCGAACATAAAACCCCTGCCCAAATCATCGATGAGCTTATCCGGGAAAAATTAGCGGTTTCTCTCTAATGCAAAAGGTTTCGGGTAACGCAGGGGCTTTCAGTTTGCGCCATGAACGCTCGTGAAAGGAGGAAACAGGAAAAACCTTTCGAAATGACCTAGTGAAACCACGGGAGACCGTGCACTTCAGCCGGTAAGATGGAGCACATCACCGGAAGCGGCCCAAAAACACGCGGGGTATGGTTGCGCATTAAGCCGGTGGTCATTCCCTAATTCGCGTTAATTCGCGTCATTCGCGGACTCTTTTATTATAGGCGCCGGCCCGGGGGCTTTGTAGATGGTCAGTTGATTTTTGCCGTTTACCCGTGCATAGCTTAGGTCGTCCGCCATTTCCCGGACCAGGTGTATGCCCAGCCCGCCTATGGTACGCTCCTCCAGGGACGCTTTCGTGTCGGGACGGGCTTGTTCCAGCGGATTAAACGCAAGCCCCTGGTCCTCGTATTGCACCACGTATCGTTCCCCCGCCCTATCGACGCGGACCACCACGTCCCCGGTATTTTCCGGATAGGCGTAATGCACGATATTCATGAAGATTTCTTCCGTCATCACCGTAATTTGATACCGCGTCTTGGCCGGGCAGTCATAACTTTGCAACACCTCTTCTATCCAATCGAGCAGCCTATCCAGATGGTCCGTGGATGCGGGTAGGACTAGTTCCTTTTCCAACGCCGCTGCCGTATCAGCCGTGGAGATCGGGCCAGGAGGCTCATCCCGCGTATAGGCTATGGCCAGGGTCGTTATATCATCGGACTGTTCCGCCCCGTTTACAAACAGGGCAAGCTCCTGCCTAAGCGCCTGGTCAAACCGCTCAGGCGGCAACCCAAGGTTTGCATTCGCCTTTTCCAAAAACCGGTCGTTCCCGAATTGGTCCCCCTCCCCATTCATCGCCTCGTTCACCCCGTCGGTGTATAAATAGAGTTTGTCCCCATCATGGAGAAACAGTTCGCAGAGCTTGTAGCGGGAGGCCTCAAACATTCCCAGGGGTACCCCCTTCTTGAGTTCCATAAATCGAAAGGGTCCCCCGCCAAGGGCAATCAGCGGCGGATTGTGGCCGCCATTGGCATAGCTCATCTGGCCCGTACTTAAATCAAGGGTACAGAGAAAAACCGTCACAAACATACTCTGGGGGTTGTCTTCACACAGGAGCTTGTTTACCGCATCCAGGGTTGCCGCGGGATCCATGCCCCGCAGCAGGTGGATTTTGAGCAGGGTCTTGGCAATGACCATGAACAGCGCCGCAGGTACCCCTTTCCCGCTGACATCCGCGATGATGCACGCTATCTTGGTCGCTTTCCGGTTCAAATAAAAGAAATCATAAAAATCCCCGCCCACCTCTTTTGCCGGCGCCATCTTCGCGAACAGCGCCAGATTTTGGTGGCGTGCGAATTTCGGGAATATCCGGGGCAACATATTGTTTTGAATATCCGCCGCCGCGGTCAGTTCACCGTTGATCCGTTCCTTTTCTCCGTTGATTTTTTTAATGTCCCCGATCATCTGGTTAAACGTTCGGGCAAGTATCCCTATCTCATCATCCGAATCAACTGCAAGCTGATAATTCAAGTCCCCCCCTGAAATGATTTCCGCGCCCTGGCAGAGTTTGATGATGGGCGCCGTTAGGCTTCGGGAGAGGCGGAAGGCCACATACAGGGCGGCAAAAACCGCAGCTACAATGACCGCGGCGATAATCAGCAGGATTGAAACAATGCTGGTATTAATATCCGCGCTTACCCCACGGGTAAGCTGGATAATATCCTGTTCCATAAGCTTAACCGGTGCGGTAACTTCATCGGCGCTTAGCACGATCCCCAGGCTAAAATCCATAACCGAGAGGGGGCAATAGGCCACATACACGTCCTCCCCGGACAGCTGCAACCGCACCACCCCTTTTTCGTTACCGATCATCCGTTCCGCCAGGTCCCGTATGGCCGGATCGGAACTCTGCAGATACTCCTCCCCGACGTTTCGCTCTGGCCCGTCGGGGTTGTTATTTTCGGTTTCAGGGCCGATAATCAGCCGGCCCCGGTCATCCAGCAGGAAGGCATAGCCGGTCTGGCCGATTTTGCTTGCGTTAATGATCCGGTCCACCTCCGTGAGGGTCGTCCCGTTGCCGGCTACTCCCCGTAAGACCCGGTTTCCCTCTGAGTCGTCATAGAAGGGTATGGCACAGGAGATGCTGGCCCCGTGGCCAAAGGCATCGGTAAAAACCCCGCTCCAAAAGAGGCCGTCCCGTTCTTTGGCTCCCTTATACCAGGACCGGCTCCGCCCATCAAAGGTGGTGTTATTTCCCGCGGAAGCGTTCTTCTCAACCATAATCGTATAACCGGTCTCGCCGGCGATATAGCTTTCCATGATACCCATGTCCATGACCACGATCTGCCGCAAAAGTGCGGCAACATTGGCCGCAAGCCCCACTTCTTCCCGAATGGCGGCGAGGGACACTCCCGGCGCGGTCATGACATACGGGACCGTGGTTCCTACTTCCCCGATCTGTAAATAATTGATAGGTTTGGGTTTATACTGCTCTTTATAGGTGTAGATATAGGTAGCAATCTCCGCCGTCATTTTGGTCTGCTGCTGTACCGCAAGAAATTTTTCGTCGATCAAATCCGCCTTATCCTGGGCGAAGTTCAGCAGTTCCCGCCGCACTTGGGTTTCCAGCGCCTCCTGGCTTTTCCGGGCAGCCATATCGCCTAAGGCATTGCTGTGGGAAAGGGTTATCCGCCGGATGTTAAAAATACTGATCATCCCGGTAAGACTGAGCAGCGCCAAGGCGCCCAGGGAACTTGCCAGGATGACGGTTAAGACCTTGCGTTTGATACGCATCTATCGTGCTTCCTCATGCTGGCCTGGCAGCGCTTGCATTCCGGTACAGTAGCCCCGGCCAGTGCATATCCCTGGGCTTGCGGTATCCCGGGACCTGTAGTCCTTATACAGAGCAGCGCATGCTGCAGGCGGAAACAGTAGCATCAAGTACTCCTCTGGCGCACTATCCCCCGCGCCTGCTAGTTCCGGATATCAAAAATCTCGTCCAGGCCGGTCATCTCAAAGACTTCCCGCACATCGCTCCCCACATTAACCAGGGAAAGGGTCCCCTTCCGGGCGCTTACTTTCTTTTGCGCGG
>JAISPY010000044.1 GCA_031274565.1 Treponema sp. | reverse complement strand
TATTAAGGCACAAACACAACAAGGATTTAACAATTTATTCAGCGTGTTAGAAACAATTAGTTTAAATTCAGATGATGTGCAAAAAGTTACTGTGTATTTGGTTGATATGAACGACTTTTATGCCATGAACGAAATATACAAAAGGCAATTTTCAGAACCCTATCCGGCAAGGACTACCATAGGTGTTGCGTCATTGCCTTTAGGCGCTCGAATAGAGATTGAAATGGTGGCTCGTAAAAAAAATTAAAAGGAGGCAAGATGTTTTCTTTTTTTGTACATAATAATTGTTTCATATACACCGAGGCCAATTAATATTATGTCTATGAACAATGCAAAAAATGTAGAATTCAAAAAAGATATACTATTTACTGACCAGGCAATAGTAATTCAGACATTTGCGATATAGGAAATAACCGGGTCCACTAAGTCAATATAAGCATTGCCGGGTCAGTAATAGCGTTATCGAACAAGTTTACTATTTCAATTCCTCAAATACTTATTCCATTTTGTCCTTACTTCCGTCTGCTCAATATCTCTTTTTCGTATTGTTCCACTTCTTTGAACCATGCCTCGCCCTGAAGAACCCCTTCCCGCTTGCACCATTCGTCCCATATAGCGCCGAAAGGATAGGTTTTTAATTCTTCGTTCAGCATCAAAAGTTCCGTAAACCGGTATTCGTTTTGCATGGTTTGCATTTTTTCCGCCGGCTGCAGCAGAGCAAAAAGCAGCGCTTTCTGCATATTGCGGGTTCCGATTACCCATGCGGCGATACGGTTTATGGAGGCATCGAAAAAATCAAGTCCGATAAGCACCTTGTCAAGAGCGCCATTACGGACGATTTCTTTGGCGATTTCCTTTAATTCATCGTCCAGCAATACCACATGATCCGAATCCCAGCGCACGGCCCTTGTAACATGGAGGGGTAGTTTATCGAAAAAAACTAGAATGCTCGGAATTTTATCGCTCACCATTTCTGTGGGATGGTAGTGTCCGTTATCCAAAAGATTGTATACTCCGGGGTGGCTTGCCGCATAGGAAAGATAGAACTCGTTGGAACCTACCGTATAGGATTCAAGCCCTATGCCGAATACCTTACTTTCGACACAGTCAATAATCCCTTCAAGTTTTTCCTCAAATATTTGGTCCAAACTGTCTTTCAGCCGGAGCCTCGGGCCAAGACGGTCAGCGGGGATATCCTTAAAACCATCGGGAATCCAAATATTGTGCAGCACCATATCGCCTGTTTCTTTTGCCAGGTAAGCGGCAATACGCCGGGACGCAATTCCATGCCGAATCCAATAATTCCGCACCTCATCGTCAGGGCTTGATAGGGTCAAGTTATTTTTTACCCGCGGGTGGCTGAAAAAAGTCGGGTTAAAGTCAATACCGATGCGGTTTTTCTTCGCAAACGCTACCCACGGAGCAAAATGTTTCGGCTCAAGGCGGTCCCTTTCCACGACCGCTGTTCCCGTAACCGCATAACTGGCGTGAAGATTTATCTTTTTTTTGCCCGGTATAAGCGAAATCGCTTTTTCAAAATCCGCCATTAGTTCTTCGGGATTGCGGGCTTTGCCGGGATAATTGCCCGTAGCCTGTATACCGCCGGATAATGCCGAACCGCCCTGTTCAAACCCCCTTACATCATCTCCCTGCCAGCAATGAATACTGATTGCCTTTGATGAAAGTATATCCAGCGCTTTTTCCACATGCACGCCCAGCGATTCATATTTTTGTTTTGCTTCAAAAAATCCCGACATACAAATAACTCCTCTAAAAAGCAGCGGAATCGCCGCTTATGTTTATCGAACAGAAGCACAACGTGCTTATTTCAGTAGCAAGTAAAAAGATTCAATCAATAAACTATTCTTAAACTATCTTTAACGTTTTCCCTAATCCAAATGAAACATTTCAACCAGAGCGTCGCACACAGGAGATGCATCAGGATTGGTCTCCATCAAGTCAGACATCATGTGCCACCATTTTTTTACTATGGCTTTACCCGCCAGTTCATCATGGGCTGCGTCATCAGCTACCCGCTGAAAGGCAAACAGTATATTGGTCTTGGGATCCCAATAAATTGAATAATCAGAAACACCAGCGCGGTGCAGTTCGTCTTTTAATGCAGGCCATATTTCGTTATGACGTTTTTGGTATTCCGCTTCTTTTCCCGGGTGCAGATACATGATACAAGCATGACGTTTCATATTTTATCTCCCATTACTCGTGATTAAGGAAAGCTGCCCTAAGAACAAAAGCCCGGCGGGCAGCTTGTTACCGTTTAATACACGTTTTTCCAGTCGTTAATATTTGCCTTATCGAATTTGAAGGGAGGGCCTAAAAGAATTTCGGTTCCCCCGTCAGGCGCCTGGATGACGGTGTACGTGCCGAGACGGGCAGCGGTAAAACCTTCCCCGGTCTTACCGGAGATCTTCCCGCTTACAAGGGCGCTAACCGCATAGGAAGCCAGGTAGCCCAGATCAATGGGATTCCAGAGGTACATATAGGGACAGGCGCCGTTTTCAATATATTCCCCCATTTCCGAGGGAAGCCCCAGTCCAGTAATAGCGACTTTTCCCTGCAAGCCCTTGTCGCTGATAACTTTACCGGCTGCGGCGATCCCTACCGTAGTCGGGGCAATGATGCACTTGAGGTTTGGATAGGAGAGGAGCAGCCCTTCTGTTTCAGAGACCGATTTATCCCGCAGATCATCACCGTACGCTACCTTTACCAGATTAAGGCCGGAATACTGGGGTTTCGCCAATTCCTTTTTCATATAATCGATCCAGAGGTTCTGGTTTGACGCCTGGCTTGTTGCGGAAAGGATGGCGATTTCTCCGCTGCCGCCGGTCAGATCATAGGCGGCTTCTACCAGGGTCTGGCCGATCTTCTCGGAATCCGCCTGGTTCACATGGAGGAGACGGCTTGCGGGATTTACCGATGAATCCGCAGATACCACTTTGATGCCCTGGTTCTTGGCCTTGGTTAGTACCGGCTGCAGGGCGTCAAAATCATTCCCCACAATGCAAATACCCGCAACCCGCTGGGCAATGAGCTGTTCGACCATCTGGATCTGGGCTTCCGCGGTGGGCAGATCCGGCGCTCGAAGTATCGCGGTAAAACCCTGTTCCTTGATACCGCTCTCATAACCGCTCATAAGCCGTTCCCCAAAGGGATTTCCCGTACTCTTGAATACAATGGCATACCGGTCGCTCCCCTGAGCGCCACCCTGTTGACCGCTTGCGAATACCGCGGTCGTACCAATTGCCACCATGATAAGAGAAAGTACCCCGACTTTCCTTGTCATATTTTTCATACCTTTGCCTCCTAAGCATAAGTCTTAACATTAATCCGTCCTGCGGGCGGATATGGTAACCCATAGTCATCGGCGCATGTGCAAAACCATAACGCCCTCAATCATAAAACCTCAACCATTCGATAAACCGGAAGATTTCCGTGGCTTCTTTTGATTAAAACGCAGATTCATAACCAATACCGATGCTACCAGTAAAGCGCCCAGGATAATCAGAATCACCTGGGCGGACACATTTTGCAGACCCAGCCCGTAATTAAGAAAACCAATGATAAAAATCGCCAAAAGAGGACCTGCAATCCGTCCGATACCGCCTGAGGTGCTTACCCCGCCTAATACCACCATAGCAATAACATCCAGTTCATACCCAAGCGCCACATTGGGCCGGGTACTTCCCATTCGTGAGGTAAGAAACACCGCGCACACCGCAGACATCAGCCCGGTTAATAATCCCACGGTAATCACTATCCGGCCGGTTTTAACCCCCGAATAGGTACAGGCAAGGGCATTGCTCCCCATACCATACACGCTGCGGCCAAAAGCGGTTTTATGTAACAACATACCGAATAAAACGGCGGCTACGGAAAAAACAAGCCCAATAAAGGGGATTGGCCCGATATAACCCCAGGCAAAAAAAGCAAACCACGAGGGAAATCCCCCTGCAGCTCTATCCTCCAGGATGATGTATGCCAAGCCCCGGTAGATGGTCATCGTAGCCAACGTAACGATCATGGCGGGAAGTTCTTTAAACGCAACCAACAGCAGACCGTTTATGCCGCCGCAGATGGTTCCGATACCCAGGGCAGCCGCGATTGCCCACGGCATGGGTACACCGGCGTTGTATATAATCGCCATCAATACCGAACTGACCGCCACGATTGACCCAACGGAAATATCAATATTGCCCAAAATAATCACCAGCATCATGGGAAATACGATGAAACCCTTGTCTAAAAAATTCATCGGTACGCTCAGAAACGTATCCATATTCAAATAATAGGGAGAGAGCAGGCTGTTTATAATCTGTATAAGCATAAAAATAACGCAGAGCAACCATTCCCATTGGAAAAAGAACGCTTTCCAGTTCCAGGCTTTTTCCATGCTCAAGGTTCTTTCATTCATAATACCACCCCCTAGAGTATACGCTGTCGTAATGCGCTTCGGTCGCTGTTCCGTTTGATCAGCACATTGATAATAATCGCCGCTAAAATGACGACGCCCTGAATAGCTTGCTGCCAGAAGGGAGAAACCTGTATCAGGGGCAGCGCGTTGGCCAGAATACCGAATAAAATCACCCCCAGTATGAGGCCGGAAATGTTCCCCCTGCCGCCGGAAACGCTCACTCCCCCTAAAACACAGGATGCGATAACGTTCATTTCATAGCCCGAAGCGGTATCGCCCTGGGCGGATGCAAACTTGGCAACCCATAAAACCCCGGCTAGACCCGCTAAAGCGCCCATCAGTACATAGACCAGCGCGGTTATCCGTCTGCGGGGCAGCCCTATGATTTCCGCGGCCTCAGGATTTGAGCCGATGGCATATATCCGCCTCCCGGTCCGCGTAAAGGTCAAAAAACAGTAAAAGACGCCATACACCAGGACCGCCAAAACAATGAGGTTGTTGATTCCCAGTATCTTACCGGTAGCCAGGGCCTTAAATGCCGGCGGCATTTGATGGGCGCTTACCCATTTCCCGCCGGAGACCATATAGGTAAGTCCCCGGATAACATTCATAAGCCCTAAGGAAGCGATAATCGGTAAAATGGAAAAACGGGCAACCAGTATGCCAATAATCGTTCCTAAAAGCGCTCCGATAAGGGTTCCTTCCAGGACCAATACAACCGGAGGGATCCCGGGATTATCCCGGACGGTTAGGGCGCTTACCATGCCGGCAAAGGCTATGGTTGCGCCGATAGAAAGGTCGATGCCCCCGGTTAAAAGCACCATCATCATGCCTACCGAAAGGATGCTTAATAGGGCGGTATTGGTTAAAAGATTATTGATATTGGCGAAGGTTAAAAATTCATGGTTTCTTCCCTGAATAATCCCACTGGCAATACCAATAAAAAGAAGCAATCCCAATTCCCTAAACGTACTGATAGGGATTTTCTTGCCGCTCAGTTCCATATCATTCCTCCCGTTCATCCTGCATGGCGGCATGTAGAACCGCTTCCTGAGTAGCGCCGTGGGTATCCATAGATGCCGTAACCCGACCTTCCCGCATTACCACTATCCGGTCGCTCATGCCCAATACTTCAGCCATTTCAGAAGAAACCATGATAATTCCGTAACCCAGGGCAACCAGGTCATTCATAATACCGTAAATCGCCGTCTTTGCGCCCACATCCACTCCTTTGGTGGGTTCATCCAGAATGATGACCTGCATCGCCGAAGTGAGGAGCTTTGCCACAATGACTTTTTGCTGATTGCCCCCGGAGAGGGATGAAACCAGATCGTACACGCTTACCGCCTTGACATCCAGCTTTTCCGAAAGTTCCTTGGCGGTTTTTTGTTCTTTTTTTTGATCCACCCAGCCGCGACGGATGAAATTTTTCAGCGCCGAGAGGGTTATATTTTTGGCAATCTCCCAGCGGAGTATCAGCCCCTGTTTCAGCCTATCTTCGGGAAGATAGCCGATTCCCGTTCGGATAGCTTCCGCGGGACTAAGCCGGGGGAGCGCCTTGCCGTCTAGGGTGATCGTTCCTGCATCATAGGGCGATATACCGTAGATAGCTTCACAAACTTCGGTGCGCCCGGCCCCCACTAAACCGGTAAGCGCCAGAATCTCTCCTTTCCGCAGGCAAAAGCTGACATCCTTGAAGTATCCGGTCCGTGAAAGTCCCTCCACCCGCAGCACTTCCGCTCCGGTTGCATGGGTTCGTTCAGGGAAAAACCGCACAATTTCCCGGCCCACCATGGCCGTTACCAGGGTATGATTATCCACATCCGGGGTATCCCACGTATTAATGTACTTTCCGTCCCGAAGCACCGTGATCCGGTCTGCCAGCCGGTATATATCTTCAAACCGGTGGGAAATAAAGATTATCGCCGCGCCTTGTTCTTTAAGCCCTTGGGTAATCCGGTAGAGCTCTTCGCTCTCCCGCTGGGACAGCGGGGCGGTAGGCTCGTCCATGATGATTATCCGGCTATGAGCGGATATGGCCTTGGCTATTTCCACCATCTGCTGCTGGGCCACGGATAAACTCCCCATGACCGCACGGCTTGCAAAGTTTGCGCCCAGGGACTCCAGTAATTCCTCCGCCTCGCGGTTCATGCTCCGCCAATCAATATACCTGACTTTCTTTCCGGTCTTTTCATGGCCCATGAAGATGTTTTCTGCCACCGATAAATCAGGAAAGCAGGTTACGTGCTGATAGACCGCGGCAATCCCCAACGCCTGGGCGTCCAGCGGCGTCTTAATATCCGCCGGTTTCCCGTCAAGTAAGAAATCCCCGCCACTATCGGGTAACAGTACGCCGGTAATAATCTTGATAAACGTGGATTTTCCCGCGCCGTTCTCCCCCATGAGCGCATGTATTTCACCGGGCCGCAGCGCAAAGTGAACGCTGTCCAGCGCCTTAATCCCGGGAAAGGTCTTGGAAACATGGCGTAATTCCAGAATATGTTCAGTCACCTTAGATCCCCTCCCAGAGTACCCGTGTTTTTGACGGGGTACGTCCCTGCGTCATCGCCGCCTTTGATACTGTATCCAGTATGTACCCGTATCCGGGACTCATAAATGGATTTTATGATTGAAAGAATGGAAAAAATGCTCTATCCTGGTTTCATGCTCCATAAGACCGGTAAGGATGGTGAAGATTTTCTGCATTATATCCCCTACAGCCCAGAAGACGAACGACTGGGGATGCTGGTAACCACTGCAGGTTCTGTGGTAACCCGGCCCTATACGGTCTATCCTCCCCGGAAGCAGGAGCATCCCGCGTTGTTCCGCAGCGTGGCGCAGGGGCGCATCCTGCCGGAATTCCAAATTGTATATATCACCCAGGGGGAAGGTTCCTTTACCCTGTGCGAGGCGGATACAACCTATAAGGCGAATCCCGGAGCCCTTTTTCTCATGCCTCCCGGAGTAAAACATCAGTACAAACCGGACTTTGAAACCGGCTGGCATGAATATTGGGTTGGGTTCAAAGGCGACTATTTTGACCGGCTCGCCGCGGAGCAGTTCCTCTCGCCGGATCATGTTTTTTTTGAAGTCGGCCTCCACGATCATATTATCACCCTGTTTAACCATATCTTTGATGAGGTCAAAGCCCAGCGGCCGCTGTTTCAATTTAAAACCTGTACGTTTATCTTGGAACTGCTCTCTGAGGTATTGAGCCGGGAACGGCGGAGGGAACAGCCGGGGTATTACCAAAAAATCATTGAAAAAGCTAAATACCTCATGGAGTCCAATATTTACGGTATGATCAATCTTTCCTATATGGCTGCTACCATCGGGATAAGCGTATCCTGCCTCATTAAAATCTTTAAGACCTATACCGCCATGACCCCCTATCAGTACTTCATGCAGATCAAGATACATAAGGCGCAGCATCTTCTGGAGCAGAACGACGCCACCATCACCGCGATTGCGGATCGGATGGGCTTTGAGGATCCATACTATTTCTCCCGGCTCTTCAAGAAAAAAACCGGGTTCACGCCGAGCGCGTGGAGAAAATTGGTGCATGCCCAATCGTTCGATTCTTAATTGAGCCCGGATTCAAAGGACCAGTGCAACAACTCCAGTTCTTCCGTTCATCCTGTTTCCGCTTAGGAATAAACGGTCCCCCTTACTCCACCTTAAACTTGGCCACCTCTCCCATCAACCCCTGTATCCGTTCTTTGTTTTCCGCACTTATCCCCGCCACCCGGTCCATCGAACTGTTTATCTGTTCCGCTCCTGTCGCTATCTCTTGGACCCCTCCCGCTATCTCGTCCGTCAACCGCCCAAGACTCCGACTCTCCTTTATCACCCGCTCACTCCCCTCCAACATCTCCCCACTCCGCTCCTTCACCATCTCCGTCAGCTCACGCAACTCCCCTATCGCTTCAAGGATACTCTGGCTCCCCGCTCCCTGCTCTTCCATCGCTTCCCGCACCGTTTTCTCCTGTTGCGTTACCCGCTCTATCCCCTCCCCGATCCCTTCAAACTTCAGTAATACTCCCTCCGTCGATTGCGTAATCTTCTCTATCGAATCCTTGATCTTCTTTAACACATTACTTATCGTCTTCGATTGCACCGCCGATGATTCCGCTAACTTCCGTATCTCACTGGCTACCACCGCAAATCCCTTCCCCGCTTCTCCCGCATGGGCCGCTTCTATCGCCGCGTTCATCGAAAGCAGATTCGTTTGACTGGCGATGCTTTCCATCACCCCGTTGATCTCCAGCAATCCCGCCGATTCTCGGTCGATCTCCTGGATATTCGCCGCCACTTCCTGTAAGCCGCTGCGGCCCACTTCAGAAGATTCTGAGAGCCCCACGATATTATGCACATTCTGCACCAGCGTTTGGGTTACACTTTTGATATTAGCCACCATGGTCTCGATGGAAGCGGACGAATGGGACACGGCGCCTATCTGGGTTTCCACTAGATTTCCCAGGGCATTGATGTGGTCTACGATACGGTTCATCACATCGCCGGTTTCGGTAACTCCTGCGGCCTGATTGAGGACCTGGGATTTGATACTCTGGATATTAGCGGTAATTTCATTGATAGCGGCGGCGGTTTCGGCGGCATGGGAGGCGAGTTCGGTACCGGTTTGGGAAAGTTTATCGCTTTCATGTTTGATGGCAAAGATGAGTGTTTTGATTTTGTCAATGGTCCAGTTTAAGTAACGGGCGAGGT
>JAISPY010000022.1 GCA_031274565.1 Treponema sp. | reverse complement strand
GTCATATCCTTTTAATAATTCTGCCCAATTTCCTCCTTCCGTTATGGAATCACCCAACATTATTATATCAAAACCTTCCTCTTCAGAACCTAAGGAATGTAATGCTTGGATTCTATAATTTATATAATTTTTAGGTTGTATGTCCATATTTATTATTCCAATTTTATTTAAAAATCTTTGGGGAACTTTATCATGCAGTGAAATATATCCTAAACAAATTATTGTTATTATGTTTGTTATAATTAAAAAAGCATACCATCGTTTGCTGTTTGCTGTTTGCTGTTTGCTGTTTGCTGTTTGCTGTTTCATTGTATCAAAAAATCTCCTTTTTGTCAAGAGGGATAATATCAAAATTCTTGTTTTTCATATTATGGTCGTATTTTATTTTTGTCAATACTTTTTTCATGAATTGGTAAACAATTTCAGGAAAAATTGCGCATAACCGCTTTGAGCGGTTCACCTAAACAAGCCCCCGGCTTTGACCGGGGTGTTTGTCTTTGAAACTGGATTACTAGGAAAAACCCTCAGCAATAGCAGAAACAAGCTTGGCGAAGACCGCGCAGGCGGATTCTACCGGAGCAGGGGAAGCCATATCGACCCCGGCGAGTTTGAGGGATTCCATGGGGAACCGGGAGCCGCCTGAACGGAGGAAGGTGAAGTAGTCCTGGCGTTCCTGTTCGCCTCCGGAGAGGACCCGCTCGGCCAAAGCCAAGGCTGCGGAAATGCCCGTGGCGTATTTATACACATAGAAGGCTCGGTAGAAGTGGGGAATCCGCAAGCCTTCCAGGTCACTGGTTTCCTCCAAGACCATGTCAGGCCCAAAGTACTTGGTAAGCAAGGCACGGTATTCCGCGCGCAGGACCTCCACGGTCAAGGGGGTGCCCGCTTCTTCTAGGGCATGGGTCCGCTGCTCAAATTCGGCAAACATGGTTTGGCGGTAAAGGGTCGCTACCAGGTCATCAGCCCGCTTATTGATCCCATACCGGGCTAACTCCGGGGAAGCGGCGGTAGTATTCAAATACCGGAACAGCAGCTCTTCGTTAAAGGTACTGGCCACTTCCGCTTCAAAAATCGTATACCCGTAGTGCATAAAGGGGTTGGACCGCGCGGAATACCAAGAATGCATGGAGTGGCCGCCCTCATGGGCGAGGGTGAACACATCCCGGATACTGTCTTCTTTGTAGTTCATGAGGATATAGGGGTCTCCCTGGTAGCTCCCCGCGGAAAAAGCCCCGGAGCGCTTTCCCTTGTTTTCATACCGGTCTGCCCAGCGGCCCAAGAGTCCTGCGCGGAGCACCGAGACATATTCCTCTCCCAAGGGCCGTAGGGCCGCGGAAATCAGGTCCACTGCTTCGTTCCAGGGGATCTGGGTGACTGCCTTGGGGATCAGGGGAGCATACACATCGTAGTGGCGCACTGTATCTACCCCGAGGGCCTGTTTCCGCAAACGATAGTAGCGGTGGAGCGGGGCGAGATTGGCGCTCACCGTGGATATAAGGTTATCATAAACGGTTTCGGGAACCGCATCGGGAAAGAGATGCTGGGCCCGTGCAGAGGGGAAACCCCGAATCCGGGCCTTGATCACATCCTGCTTGACCGAACCGGCGTATAAGGCGGCCAGGGTGGTCTTGTGCGCGTCGAAGCGCTGGTAAAAGGCCTCGTAAGCCCGCCGCCGCACGTCCCGGTCAGGGTGTTCCATAAACACCGACCAGGTCGATTGGGAGAGGGGCCGTTTCCCTTCGGGGGTATCCAGAACGCCGAATTCCAGGTCCACATTGGTCAGGACCGAAAAGGCGTCAGAGGCGAGGTTCTCCCCTTCGGCATGGAGGGCCAGGAGCCGTTCCTCCCGGTCGCTGAGGATGTAGGGCTTATACCGGAGGAGCTTCTTGAGGTAAACCCGGTATTCCTCCAAACGGGGATGTGCCAGAAACCGTTCCATCACCGGGTCTGGGATCGCCTGGATCTCCGGTACTGCCCAGGAAGCCGCTGCCTGGGCCTGAGCCGCAGCCATCAGGAAACGGCCGGTCATGGTTCGGGCGGCGTTGTCTCCCTCATCCTCGGTTTGCCGCAGGTCACTGTAATAGTTGAGCCGTTCTTCCAAAAGCCCCAGGGTTTTGGAGAAATCCAGGTAATCCGCGAGGCTTTCCGGGGATATTCCCAGGGTAGCCCGGAATGAAGGGATCCGTTCCGCTTGTTTTTCGTACTCCGCAAGTCCCTCATACCAGGCTTCAGTATGGGGGAACAGTTTAGTCAGGTCCCAGGTATTGCATGGGTCCACTTCGGATCGGACGGGTATACGGGGGGAAGCAACTGAGGCATCCCCGGCAGACATCAAAACCATAGATCGCTCCTAAAATGCTGCTCTCGATGAGCAGCGTATTACCAAAGTCTATACCCCTCTTAGGGCAGCCAAAGCCCGGTTAACCCGTTCACCGGACCGGGTTGCCCCCAGAATCCGGATGGTGCCAAACAGCGGCGGACTAACCCGTGTCCCGGTCAAGGCAACCCGGAGGGGCATCATGAGGTCTCCCAACTTTACCCCCTCCTGCTTGGCCCGCTCCTTGATGAAGGCCTCGGCTTCGGCATCACCTAAGACCGCTAAGGGTTCGATCAGGTCCCGGCCCATACCCAGCAATGCGATAGTTTTGGAGATATCCAGCTTTTTGGGGATGAACTCGGATGCTGAAGGAACCGGCGGCTCCGTAAAGAGGTAGCGGATTTTCTCAGGGATCTCATGGAGGAAGGATACCCGTTCTTTGATGAGGGCCATGGCCGCGGTAAAGGCAGCGCGCTGTCCAGGGTCAGGTTCAGTCCCAGGCTCTCCAAACAGGCCTGCCTTCACCCCATAGGGAAGGGCCAGGACCGCCAGATCCCCATCGGTTTTCATGCGGATATACTGATCGTTGTACCAGGTAAGTTTTTTGTAGTCAAAGATCGCCGGGGCCTTGTTGAGTTTGTCCAGACTGAACCGGGAACAGAGTTCATCCAGGGTATAGAGGTCTTTCCCCTCCTCGTAGGAAGCCCCTAAGAGGGCCACGTAGTTGATCAGGGCTTCCGGTAGATACCCTTGGCTACGGAATTCGTCGATGCTGGTGGCGCCGTGTCGTTTGCTCAATTTTTTTCCGTCCAACCCCAGCACCATGGGCAGATGGCAGAATACCGGGGGATCCCAGCCAAAACACTGGTACAGGATCAGGTGGAGGGGAGTGGAGGGAAGCCATTCCTGGGCTCGGAGCACGTGGCTTATGCCCATGAGATGATCGTCCACCACATTGGCCAGATGATAGGTGGGAAAACCGTCAGATTTGAGCAACACCGGATCAGGGGTCAGCGCATCGTTTTTCCATTCGATGGTTCCTAGGAGCCGGTCCACGAAGCGAGTGGTTTCCTTCAGGGGGATTTTGAGGCGTATCACCGGGGCTTCTCCTGCGGCGATTCGCGCGGTTGCTTCTGCGGGAGACAGGGTTCTGCAATGCCGGTCATAGCCGGTTTCCTTGGCATGGGCCAGCGATTGTTCGGCCCGCAAGGCATCGAGCCGCGCCGCGGAACAGAAACAGTAATAGGCCGCGCCTTTTTCAATCAGGGCTTGGGCGTATGCTCGGTAAAGGGCAAACCGTTCCGACTGGATATAGGGTCCCACCGGCCCGCCCCTATCAGGACCTTCATCCCACCGGAATCCAAGCCAGGTGAAGGTATCGTAGAGGTTTTGTACAAAGGCCGCATCGGAGCGGGTGCGATCCGTATCTTCAAGGCGGAGGATAAAAGCTCCCCCCTGGGATCGGGCGAACAGATAGTTGAACAGGGCGGTTCTCACGCCGCCTATGTGCTGCAAGCCGGTAGGCGAGGGAGCATAACGGTCTCTGATTTCCATATTTTCCAGTATATCCTATCCACCGGGATCAGGTAAACCCAGCGCAACGACATAAAAAATTCCGCGGATTTTATAGATGCTTTTGTTCCTCCTCTGTGGCGAAGGTTCTTTTGTCTACACTGATGGATGCTGAACCCTTCCCGTATTGCTAACCGCGTACAACTTGTAGCAACGCCGAAGAGCGCGTGCGCCGCGTTCCTGAACCGCGCCGCGCTCATGGAACAAAACCATTAGAAATGAATTGATTCATAGTCCTCTACTGAGGGTACGTTCCCGGTGGCTTCTTCAGCCATAACCCGGGTTTTAAGGGCCATGTGATCTTCTTCTTTTCTGAATTCCGGACGGAATTCCACGTGCTCTGCCACGATGGTAACCTTGGAGTGGGCTTTCCCCTCCGTGTCGTTCCACCGTTCCTGTTTCAGGCGGCCCACGATCCGGACCCCCCGGCCCTTGTGACCCAGGTTGTAACAGTTTTCCGCCAGTTTCGCCCAGGTCTCTACGTTAAAAAAGCTTACTTCCTCTTCCAACCCGGAATCTTTTTTATAGATACGGTTGGAAGCAAGACTAAACGTACAGACCGGCGTTCCCTTGGGGGTGGAACGGAAAAGGGGGTCTCTGACGAGATTGCCTTCGATGAGAATTGAGTTGAGGTTATTCATAATGCCTCCCAAATAAAAAAATCCGGCATTTCCCAATGCGCGGGTCATGGCGGGGGGCCGTGATCCAAAGGATTAAAACGTACCGGCTCGTCCATGCTCGTATATACTACGGGACTGGTATGGTTCCTGCTTTAATTGCGCCGATTTTTTGTAACCGCTTCCTTAGAACGCGGCTTCAGGAGTGGGATACACGTTGGGAAAAAATTTAATACATATCATCAAGCTGCTCAAAGTTATGCATGCTGCTCTGCAATACCGTCAGGGCATCTTCAATATTTTTGTACGCGATAGCCGATCGCTTGTCCATTTTATTGATAGTGGCTTTTATGGCTTCATATTCTTGAAACCGAGCATCGAGTACTGTAATTTCCTGATTGACATTTCCAATCACCGCTTGTTCCTTGTCCGCATTTTCGACCATTTTTTGTAACAGCCCTTTCCCTTCAATAACCTCCTCCTTCATCGCATTGGTCTTTTCGGATAAGGTATTTATTTCCTTGATGAGGGTAGTAACGCTTTGGGAAATGGCTTCCACCGCTTCTTTGGTGCTTGCCGCATGCTTACGGATTTCAGCGGCCACCACCGCAAAACCTTTGCCTGCGGCTCCCGCCCGTGCCGCTTCGATGGACGCGTTCAATGCCAATATATTCGTCAGCTCGGTGATATTATGGATATGCGCGAGATTCTCCCCGGTGGTTTTTGCTAAGCCGTGCAGATTATCGGTAATACGGAAGGATTCTTCGAATTTTTCATTCAGAGTGGTGAAATTAGTATGCATACGGTTTATATGCTGCTGGTTATCTTCAAAGGTCTCCACAAAGAATTTCGTCGTCTCATGGAAGAAGCGATTGATCTTCTCAATAAATTCTGAAAAGTGGACGAAGCTATTATGTAAGATGGTAGTATTGTTCCGTAACGTCTTCATCTGGCACACAATTACGACCATCATAGCATTGAATTTGCTGTTGATATAATGCATAAACCGTTTCATTTTAAACGTGAGCGTATCCATGCTTTTAGCGGTTTGAGACGCGCTCTGTTCTTCATGTAGGGTACTCATACTTATCTCCCAAAAAACACGGCGGTTAAGGTTTGATTATGATGGATATGGAATTCTTCGCCGTAGGTATTGAACCCGATACAATTAAGGTGACTAAACAGGCGGTTGAATGCATCGGTTTTCTTGAGTTCCTGTAATTCAAGATACCGGAGCACACAATTAAAGAGCAGCGCTCCTTGTATATTCGGGATATACAAAGCAGCTTCCTGTACCGCCTTATGGGTATGGGCGATGAGGTCTCCGGGTTTCAAAAGATGTACTTCGGTCTCTTCTTCAAGACTACAATAGAACTGTAAACCTTTCCCGTCAACGACGCCGCTGATGCTGCGTATATACACGGCGTTTCCTATAACAATGCCCAAGGGATTCTTTGCAAAATGGCCGCTCTGCAGGTTATCGGCGCTGGAAACGCCGATAGTCTTCGCGTAATAGGCCGCCGCATTTTCCTGGTTTATTTCCCAGACAATACGCTTTATCGGTTCGGCCTTAGTTATAACGAAGGAAGTAGTGGCCGGCGTACAATGCCCATAATGACTATAGAAAAAGGGGATCTTCATTTTCATTATCAGTACTGCCACGCCATCGCTTGAAATCTTTTCTTCCGCCGCAACAAGCGTTTTCGTAAAGGTAAGTTCATCCGCCGCCGCGCCGCCGATGAGGGGCAGGTTGAGACCCAATTCCCAGGTAAAGACCTGCATAATCTCTTCTCCCCGGCAGAGTCCGTCAAAGAAGATAAGTCCCAAATAACGATTCGGACTGATATTCCGGTGGGTAAGCCGTGCCTTTACCGCATTGAGGATTTTCTTGCCCGCAGCGGACGGGGCCTCCTTAACCCCTTCCTGCATGAGAATAAAGGCATCCTCCACTTCGTCGACCGACAAAGACATGGCGACGATGCCTTTGTCCAGCGCCCCGGAGCTGCACCAGCCCCCAATCATCGAAGCGCCGATACAGGCGGCTTGGGGAAAGGCCCGTTTGATGGCTTTTTGCGGCTCCAGGCGCTCACATGCAACAGAGAAAAAATAAATCACCGCTTTAACCTGGGGCTGGCCGATTGCCGTAATAAGCGCATCCATATCCCCGCTCCGGCTCGCCGCAACCTTTATAGCCATACATACCTCTCTCGAGCTAAAAGAATTAGTATAAAGCAAAGTCTCGTTTCAAGCAAGCACTTTTTAACTACGTTCCCAGGGCCGGCGCATATAAACAAAAGAGTCCGCGAATGACGCGAATTAACGCGAATTAGGGAATGGCCACCGTGCTTAATGCGCAAAAATGAGCGGGTATTGAAGATAAAAAGTCCACGGATTACACGGATGTAACGGATTGTAGCGCGTGATTCCTTCTTAATCCGTGTAATCCGTGGACAAAAATTGTTATGGGCGCTGGCCCTGGTACTTTCTTACCTTTTTTACCCAGGGTCCCCGAGCAAGGGCGTCAGGCAGGCGCACACTCCGTCGTTCCCCTCTAGAAAGGGCCTGTCCAAGCCCCGCCCACGTAGAGGTAGGTGCCACCCCGCAATCCATGAGCGTTGTAGTAGGTCGTGAAGTCGCTGCGTAGACTCGCAACAGCACTTATGGTACACCCGCTACTGATGGTTATGCTGGTGAGGGGACAAGCCTGGAAGACAGTATACTGGTTGATGGCCGTTACTTTCGGGATGCTCACCGTACTCAGCGCTGTACTGTTCTCGAAGGCATACCGGCCGATGGTCTTTACCTCTGGGAGGTCCACCGTCTTCAACTGAGGACAGCGCGCGAAGGCTCCCTGGAGGATGGACTCTGCCTTCGGGAGGCTCACCGATTTTAAGATGACACACTCCAGGAAAGCGTTAATGCCGATGGAGGTCGCCACGGGGAGGATCACCGTGCTCAGCCGGTCACAGTTCTGGAAAGCGCTCGTGCCGATGCCGGTTGCCGCCGGGAGGTACACCGAACTCAGCCCGTCACAATTATAGAAGGCGTAAGTGCCAATGTCGGTTGCCACCGGAAGGTACACCGTGCTCAGCCCAGCACCGTCATAGAAGGCGTAAGTGCCGATGGTCTTTGCCGCCGGGAGGTACACCGAACTCAGCCCGTCACCGTCGTAGAAGGCGTAATCACCTATAGTTTCGATGTTCGCGCCGCTTATGCTTTGGAGCGCCGTGAAGTGCTGAAAAGTCGCCGTGCTGCTACTTGTTCCCGCCTTTATGCTTAGGGCCGCATCAGGCAGGGTAAGAGACCCGATATAGGGCTCCCCGGTATTGTAGGTTCCCGGATCAAATTCCCCGGCCACGGTCGTCATACCCGTCAGGGTACTGTGGGATAGGTCCAGGGCAACGTACTTCCCCGCAGTTTCCAGCGCTTCCAGCAGCGCCTCCCATGTATCGCTGCCGCCGCTGGTGAAGTCGATACCCACCGGTACGGAAATGCAGTCAGCCACAGTAGCACCCTCCCCATCGATAAAGCTGGCCAGGTGGTCTCTAACCGCATCAACCCTGGTGAACACCCCCCAGGTGGCCGTAAACCGTACATCCCTCGTTACCGTATACTCCTTCCCGTTCTTGTAGGTTGTGCCTCCCTCCTCCCATCGGAGAAACGCTTTCCCCGATTCAGGCGGTGTCATCCCCTTCCCACCGGGCAGGGTTATCTTCGTACCGGGGACTACAATGCGGCTTGCAGGCGGAGTACCCCCGCCCCCATTCAGCCCATAGCTTACCCGGTACCCCTCCTCCAACTCCAGATTTACGGGAAGCCCAGCCCCCGGAACCGTTACCCCTTCCTCGGTGCAACAAAACACCTTCCCCGTAATGGTATCCATCAGGGTCGCCTCCAGGGTATACCTCCCCGG
>JAISPY010000299.1 GCA_031274565.1 Treponema sp. | reverse complement strand
AATCTATTGTTCCAAATAGCTCTATTACTTCTTGTCTCTTTCTTCTTTTTATAAATTCATCTAATGCCAAATTTACGGTTTCCCTTTTCGTCTTTAATCCACCAATTTCAAGAGCTGTTTTTAATAATGTATCGTCTAATGCCAAATTTGTTGCCATTTTATTCCTCCATTTCTATAATACACAGTGTATTGTGTAATGTCAAGTAATTTTTATTTTTTTGGAAGTGATCTACAAAGTATGATGCGTAACTCTTTATACTATAGAATTACTGTGCAGGTACCGTTATAACATGCATGCGATCCGTTCCGGTTAATATTCCTATTTCCTTATAGTATAAAGAAATAGGATTTCCTAATATTCTTCTCAACAAGTCATGTTCCGGAGCAATGAAGGCTAAGTCTTTATATTATAAGGAATTATTCATTATACTTTCTGGATCACCACCCATCCGGATTACGCGGCCACTGTATCTTTGACAGGTCTCCGCTCCGGTCTTATACTAGTAAAAAAGAATCTGCTCTATGCTGTATGGCTGTATGTTGTATTAAGGAGGGTGTTAATGGCAATCATTACGATTTCTCGTGAATTAGCGGCTCTGGGTGATGAGACCGCCCTTGAATTGGCAAAACGTTTACAGTACCGGTGCGTGGATAAGGGGAGCCTGGAAGCCCGGATTAAATCCTTTGGGATTGCGGACCGTAAATTGAAAAAATACGATGAACGGCGACCCTCATTCTGGGCATCCCTCTCCCAGGACCGGGATGATTATCTGCATTATCTTAAAACCGCCATCTTTACCGAAGCCGGTCAGGGAGCCGCGGTCATTATCGGCCGGGGGGCTAACGTCATCTTGAAAGATCTGCCGGGGGTCTTGTCGGTTTTCCTCACTGCCCCCCGGGATATTCGTACCCAGCGGGTAAAGAGCTACTTCCATTGTGATGAGAAACGGGCCTTGCAGATCCTTGAGCAAAGCGATAAGGATCGGGAAGGGTTTCACCGCTATTTTTTTGAGATGGAGTGGCATTATTCGGGCAATTACCATCTCAGTTTGAATACCGGGCACCTGCACCCTTCCATGTGCGCGGATATCATCAAGTATCTCTGTGATACGCTCATCACCGAAGAAGCGGAGTCCCAGCATGTCCTGCGGTTGCAGGAACTGACCCTGGGGCAGCAGGTGAAACATTTCATCCTCTATGAAAAGGAAATCCCCATTCATTTCCTGGAAACCACGGTTTCCTCGGATAGTATAAGCCTCTATGGGGTGGCCAATTCCCAGGCCATGGTGGAAGCCGCAGTCTCCGCGGTCCAGGAGTTGGTTCCCTTCAAGGCCGTGCAATCCGAAATGCAGGTGGTTCAGGAGTACCATATAATGCCCTAAGGACCCGCTGGTCCGCAGGATGCGACCTCATCGGCTCTACCGGTAATCCATAAGCTCGGTTATACTGGTACCATACAGGAGAAGTTACCATGTATGAAATAAAGGTTACGTTTACGGATGGCCGTTCCCTGACCTGTCCCTTAGGAACACCGGTGGAAGCCCTAATCGAACACTTTGGAGCAGGAGGATTAGTGGCAGTCAAGGTCAACAACGAAATTCTGCCCCTGGCCACGCGGCTTGAGGTGAACGCCCTGCTGGAACCGGTGTCTTTGGAAGCCCCTGAAGGGGTGATGATATACCGCCGCTCCTTAGCCTTTCTGCTCGCCATGACCGCCCGCACCTTGTTCCCTGAACAAAGACTCTACATAGGCCATTCCTTGGGCAACAGTTATTACTATACCTTCTTGGTGGGGAGCCCCTCCCAGCAGGACATCGAATCCCTGAAGCGTGCTATGCAGGCCCTGGTTGCGGCGGACCTCCCGATAACTGTGCAGGTTATGGCCTATACCGAAGCCTTGAGGCTCTTTGAACAAAACGGACAAACCGATACCGCCCTCCTGCTGGAGGAACGGAGCGATTCCAAGGTACGGATCAATGTATGTAACGACTTTGCAGACCTCTACATCGAACCCCTGGTACCCCGTACCGGTCTCCTGCTCGCCTTTGATCTGATCCTTTACCAGGAGGGCTTCCTCCTCTGTTTTCCAGGGATCGGGCAGGGCACAACCCTGGAGCCCTTTGAAGATAACCCCATCATCTTCTCGGTGTACGATGAGTACAAGAAATGGGGCCGCATTGTGGGACTCCATGCGGTGGGTCATCTCAACCGGCTCATCCGGGAGCGGACCATCAAGGACTATATCAAGATCGCCGAGGCATTCCAGGCAAGAAAATTAGCCAAGATCGCGGATACCATCTATAGCAGGAAAGATACGGTAAAAATGGTGCTCATTGCCGGACCTTCAAGTTCCGGGAAGACCACCACCGCGAAACGGCTTTCCCTGGAGCTTAAGGTCATGGGTATTGAACCTATCGCCATTGGACTGGATGATTATTATGTGAACACCGATAGGACCCCCCGGGACGCGAAAGGTGAACCGGATTACGAATGTCTCGAAGCCCTGGATATCCCCTATTTTAACCAGCAACTGCTGGCCCTCTTTAACGGGGAGGAAGTAACCCTTCCCCAATATGACTTTAAAGCCGGGCGCCGCCGGGAATCCGGAGGCAGAAAAATCCGGCTGGACCAGCGGACCGTACTCATCATCGAAGGGATCCACAGCCTGAACCCTGCCCTTACCCCGCAGATAGACCGGAATACCCAATTCAAACTCTATGTTTCAGCCTTGACCCTCCTTAACCTGGATGATCACAACCGAATTCCCACCAGTGATAACCGGCTCCTGCGGCGCATGGTCCGGGATTACCAGTTCCGGGGAACCAGTGCGGTCAGTACCATCCAGATGTGGCCCAGCGTACAGCGGGGGGAACGGCGCTACATCTTTCCCTTCCAGAACAGCGCGGACGCGGCCTTTAACTCCGCCTTGAGTTATGAACTGTCGGTCTTAAAATTTTACGCGGATCCCTTGCTCCATTCGGTGAAACCCAATCGGCCCGAATATGCCGAAGCGGTGAGGCTCCGCTCCTTCCTGGAAAACTTCACGCCTATCCCCCCCCAATACGTTCCAGGGGAGAGTATACTCAGGGAGTTTATCGGGGAAAGTGCGTTTAAGTATTAGTGCGGCGCTGCAAACCGCGGGAATGTAAAGGAGTACCGAACCCAATGCAAGAAGCAATCCATGACGGAGCAGCCGAACGCCCGACCCTGGAGTTTGACACCGGACTTTCAGCTCAAGCCTTTGCCCAGGCAAAGCTGGCCCAACTCGTCACCGCATCAGGCTGGATCATACGCGGGGATGGCGTACCGGTACCCTGGAAGCCGGTGGGCGTCCGTGAACAGAACGGAACCATGCGTATCTGGGGACCTGCCTTTACCGGAGAGGGGCTGCATATCCTCATCGCGGATGCGAGTCGGAAGGATCAGGCCCTGGATGCCCTGCGGCGGTGGATCCGGGCGCGGCTGGTCCTGGATGCCCAGCCAAACCCGCCTGCCCCGTGGCCTGCAGGGGCCTTGGCTGCGCCTTCGGGTACGCTCCTGTTTCCGCCGGAGCGACTGGTCAAGCAAAGCCTCGAAGCAGCAGGACGGGACGCATGGCTGAACGGGGCCGAGGGGTATGTGCATCCGGATCTATCCGGGGTTGCGGCTACGGCTTTTACCGCCGGGGCCATGCTCTATCGGATCTACTGTGGATCCCCACCCTTCCCCAATACCAACCGTGAGGTACTCCATCAGGACATACGGGAAGGGTTTTTCGTACCCCCGCATCTTGCGGTTCCCGGTCTGGATACGGACCTTGCCGGCCTCATAAGCCGGGCTCTGACCTTCTTGAGTCCTAAGCAGGCACTCAGTAAGGGGTTCAATCTGGCAAAGATCGAGACAGAAGCCCGGGGCTTGCTTACTGCCTTAGGGGACCTGCTCGGTTCACCCGGTTCTGCCCCGGCAGCGTCCTTCCTACACGAGTGTACCGAAGCGGAGCAGGCGCGGCTCACCCTTGAAAAAGCGCGGTTTACCAAGCGGCATACCCGGCGAGTGCAAGCCAAACGCTTGGTCTACCGGAACAAGACCCTCATCACTGGGATCGCCGTCGCGGCGCTGATCCTGGTCCTTATCCTGTGGAGCCTACTGGTTGACCGGGCGAAGGGGCCTACCACCCAGGGGATGAGTCCCCAAGAAGTGGCCGAGACCTATTATAAGGCTATGGGCGCCATGGATCATCAGTTGATGGATGCCTGTGTCATGCCAAAGGGCGGAACCAAGGCCCTGTATAAGCGTGATATTGACATGGTTACCCATTTCTTTGTCATAAGCCGGGTGCGGCAGGCCTATGAACAGCGGATTGCGGTGATTCCTGCTCAGGAGTGGATCGATGCAGGCGCTCCGCCTACGGATGCTACGGTCTTTGGTGTTTCTGAACTCCGGCTTGAAGGGCTTGACCAGGATGAAAGCGATGGGGAGGTATCCTTCGATGTTTCCTACCGGCTCTGGCTTCCCGGATCGTACCGTGATACGGAAGATCCGGGCCAAGCGGGAACCCCTAGAGAGGCGCCCCTTCCCTGGAGCACCGCCCAGAAGGATCGTATTCGGCTTATCCGCTCCCAAGACGCCTGGCGCATCGCGGAAATCCAACGGGAGATGCCCTAGACACCCTCATAGCAGGAGGGGAATACCGTAGCGGTCCCCTTTTTATTTTCTCAGGTGATTAAACCGCAATGATAATGTCCTCAAGGTAAACGCCATAGCAAAGTCCTTTTTGATAGCATGGGGAAACACTGCGTTTCTATCAACCACCAACAATGGCGATTACCGAAGGGATCAAAGGAATTGCGGGGAGAAAGAATCATGGAACTGGTGAAGCGGAGACCGATGACGGTAGGGGCGGCGGATATGCCGCCTACCGCGCGGAGGGCGATACGGGATACCGCAGGCCCGGTGGAGGCTCGGCGGAGGTCCAGATGCCCCGGGGAATTATCGACCTGCAGGATGGAGTTGGTCGCCATTTCGGCGGAACTGCGGGGTTTTAACCTCCATGGACGGCAGATCGGGTATGAACGGGTACTGCTTTGGTTCTTTGGATAGGGAGGCTTTTGCCGTTTGTCTGCGCTTAATCGCCGAGGGAATTAGTCTTTTTTAGGGAATTTTATTTAACGATGGCAGACAATCGCTTTAATATTTATATCCTCTAATCTTTTTTCATATTCAGGGGTAATCCCGTAATCGGTTATCAAAAAATCTATTTTATCCAGACAGCCCAGGGAAGCGAACAATACTTTTTCCAATTTACTGGAATCCACCAGCAGATAGACCGTTTTAGCGGAATTGATCATAGCCCGCTTCAGGGGAAGGTCGGTAAAACTGGGGTAGGTTAGGCCAGCGTCAAGCGAAAATCCACCGGCAGCTAAAAAGAGTTTTTTTACATACAGATCTTTAAAAATACTCGCAGCTTTCTCGCCGGTCAGAGACAAGGTTGGGGCCTTAAATTCGCCGCCGGTCATAATAATCGTATTGGTTGGCTCTTTCCCCAGGGCAAGGGTTATGTTTATTGCCGGAGTAACAATTTGCAGTTCTTTTCTATTGGTTAGATGCTTGATCATCTCCGTAACGGTTGTCCCTGAATCAAGAATAAGACTGTCCCCGGAAGAGACAAATTCCGCCGCTTTGGCGCTGATAAGGGCTTTAAGCTCCATATTGGTATGCCGTTCAAGCTGAATACTGGAAGCGAAGGATGAATAATTACTGATGCACGCGCCGCC
>JAISPY010000296.1 GCA_031274565.1 Treponema sp. | reverse complement strand
TTTTTGAATAAGATGGCACATGCTGTAGGAAAAGAATTGCTGGCAATACACATTTCCGGTTTCGGACATATTACTTGACGAAAATATTTCATGAAAATTGATAAATATATTAAGGCCCCTATATGAAGAATGTAATCAGGTGGACTTAATGTGCCTGCGGATGATATTGACCTTTGGGATTATACGCTAAGAAATGGATACATATTAATAACAAACGACAATGATTCTGTTGACGTGTTGGAATTAAAAGGGTCTCCGCCAAAAATGGTATCACTCAAAACCGGAAATAATAGCAGCAAGGCACTTGCAGGATTGTCTGTTAATGCTTCGGGGCCGCGGCCCCTCGTGGTTCCATTCGCCTCGGCCGCGCCTCGCTCCACGTTTATACGAGAGCGGACCTTGCCCGGAACCCTGGCGGCAGGGTATACTGGTACGGTGAAACCGTTGCTGCGGCTGGGAATCCTGTGTTTCGGCCTCCTTTCCCTGGGGGCGTTTCTGGTCTCTTTTACCCTGGTACGGCGTCTGTATATCCGCTCAGCGGACCAGGGCGCGGCGCCCCTCAATTATCATTTTTCCCTCTATTTGCCGGATAATCGGAATTCTTTTTTTACGGCGATCATCCAAGGGGCTGAGCGGGCCGCAGCGGAGTGTCATGCGGCTATTTCGATCCATTCTATTGACCCGGTAAAAAACGAGCTGGAAATGGCCCCCTACACCGGGGTTGACGGGGCTATCGTGTGCCCCTATCTGGATGACGCCCTGGCCCGGAGGCAACTGGATCGCCTGGGGCAGCAGGGGATACCGGTGGTGATTATCAACCATAATGTGCCCAACGAGCAGCCCTGGCCTTTCATCGGGACCAATACCTTTGATGTGGGCCGCCGAATCGGCACGATTGCGGGGAACAGCGGCAATGAGCCTATCAGACTGGCCATGGTATACAGCGATAAGGCCCCGGGGATCTACGGCGAGCGGGAACTCATGGAGATGGGGATAACCTCGAGCCTGGGGGAACGGCTGGCCGCGCCTATCATGGGTTTCAGGACGAACCTGAATCCCCTGGACGCGGAGGATCTCCTCTATCGCCTGTTTCGTACCCACCCGGATATAAACACCATCGTGTTTACCGATTCCAACGATACCATCGCTGCGGTCCAAACCCTGATTGATATGAACCTGGTAGGCCGGGTGCGGATCATCGGCTTTGGTTCGGACCCGGGGATACTGGACAGCATCCGCAAGGGCCTCATCGCCTGCAGCGTGGTGATCAACCCCGATAGGATAGGCTACGAGGCGGTCCGGTCCCTGGAGGCGCTGCGGAGTACGGGCTATACCTCCACCTCCATTGATACCGGGGTAGCGATTATTAACGGGGATAACCTGCGATGATAGCCGGGGCGCTGAAACTGCCTTGGGGGGGAAAATTCCAGCGCGGCGTACCTCGTTCCTTCCGGGCGCAAATGCTTATGAGCGTATTCGGGGTTTTTATCATCCTGGTCCTTTCCACAGCCTATATTCTCTTTTCCGCCAAGAACCTGCAAACCATATCCGACCGCAGTTTTGAGCAGGAACGGTTCATCAAGACCCTACAGGAAGATTTGGCGGCGTATCAGGGACCGCTGCTGGAGTACCTTTCCACCCGTTCCTCCAATGCGCTCTCCCGGATCCTCATTGATTCCCAAGTGCTGCGGGGAAAGCTCCCGGCCTATTTCCCCATCACCGCTAACCAGGTGGAACTCCGGGAGCGGGAACTCTACCGGCTCATCCACGCCTACCTCAATCTGGCGGACCAGGCCATGGAAGCAAAACGCGCCCGGTATATCGCGGCTTATACCGCCACCTATGACGAGATGGCAGGACTCTTGGCGTATATCAACCGTGAGATAGAAGCTATCAGTACCGAGCGCTTCCGCAGCCAACTGGACGCATACGGGCTTTTTATCGCCGAATCCGGGACCATCCAGTTATGGAACCTCTTCTTTATCATCTTTGTATCCCTGTTGGCCATCCTTTTGTTACTCCTTTCGGTGGAGCGGATTACGGATCCCCTGGTGCGCTTATCCGCCATGGCCGCCCAGTTATCCGCGGGGAATTTCAACATTGAAGATATTACGTGCAGTACGGTCCGGGAAACGGATCAGGTGGTGAAAGCCTTTAACCGGATGAAACATGAAATCCGCAATTTCATCGAAGAAATCCGCTGGCAGGAAACGATTAAACAGGAATACCTGCAGGAACGGATGCGGAATCTGAAGATGGAAGGGCTGGTGCGGCGCATGGAAATATACACCCTCCAAGCCCAGATGAATCCCCACTTTCTCTTTAATACCCTCAATACGGGGATGCAGTTGGCTATTGTGGAAGGGGCTGATCGGACCAGCGAATATATGGAATACCTGGCCAGCCTGTTCCGGCATAGTATCCGCAACCGGGAGGTTATCGTTCCCCTGCGGCATGAAATCGAGGGGCTTACCTATTACTTCAATATCCTGCGGGTGCGGTTTCCGAATACCCTGGATTTAGCGCTGGATTACGACGAGCGCCTTTTGGATACGGCGCTGGTACCAGTGGCGGTGCTGCAACCCCTGGTGGAAAACAGCGTTATCCACGCTTTTAAAACCATCCCGGAAGCAGCAGGGAGCCTGCCCCGGGAAAAGTCCCGCATCATGGTCCGGACGGAACAGCGCGGACCCCGGCTGGTGCTTTCGGTCCAGGATAACGGCTGCGGCATGGACGAGGCAACGGTGAACACCCTGCTTCACCCGCAGCATCCTGATGAATCCTCCCGGTCCCGGGTGATGGGGCTTGAGAATGTGATCCAGCGACTGTATTGCTTTTACCCGGATGATCCGGAGGTGGTAGGGATCGAAACCGAACCGGGCGCAGGGACGACGATCCGTATCCGTATTGATACGGGGAGGAAACCATGTATCGAGTACTGATCGTGGATGATGAGGAGCCGGTGCTGGAGAGCTACGAGTTCATGCTGCGGGAAACCGCGGATTTTTCCCTGGCGGGGAAGGCCCGTTCAGGCTTTGAAGCGCTGCGCTTGATCCATGAACAGGAGCCGGACCTGGTGTTTATGGATATCAACATTCCGGGCATGGACGGCCTTGCGGTCATTGGGGAGGTGCATAAGAAGTTTCCGTCCATGATTTTTATGCTTTCCACGGCGTATGAGCGATTCGACCTGGCCCAGCGAGCCATACCCCTGGGGGTTTTCGCGTACCTGGTGAAGCCGATCTCCAAGAAGACCTTCCGCTCCTCCCTGGACCAGGCGCGGGATCATCTGGAGGCCCGCTCTTTTGCGGGGGAGGCGGCGGAACAACTGCTACGGAAGGGGATATGGCAGGAGATGAGCGCGGAAACCTGGGAGCGCTACCGGCAGCGCTGTTCCCTGCCCTCGGATAAGGGGCTGGTATGCCTCTTGGAATTGGAGGATGCGGAAGCCGCGGTCTATACGGAAATCGCGGAAAAACTGGCCTTTCATTACCGCTGCTTCCAGAGGATGCGCTTGAACCAGGGGCTTTTTTTTATTTCCGGGGATATCCGGCGGGAAGCGCTGGAGCGGCGCCTGGAGGGGATTATACAGGAACGCTATCCTGGACGGCCTGGGTATTACGGGATCGGCGGCCTGTACCAGGGCCCGGAATTGTACAAGTCCTGCCGGGAGGCCCTGGAGGAACTGGGGGACGCCCGTTCCCGGACCGGCGCACTGATGCGGGAACGGGTGCGGATCAGCGCCCTGCGCCGGAACATGGGTATCGCGGCTCCGGAGGAACTCAAGAAAGCCTTTACCGCGCTGTGGCACGATATATGCGCCCTTCAGGAGTTTACCCTATCTCCCTTAGCCAAGGCGAAACTGGCTGCGCTGGTTATGTTCCTGGTGGATGACCTGTACGGTTCCTACAGCAGCCGGGCGGAAGAAGCGCCCCCCTTTGCGGCAATCGAAGAAATCATGCGGCTCAAGGATATACCTGAGTGGGAAGTCTGGGCGGAGCGGGCCTTTGACCGGCTCCTGGACCGGGCCGCGCGGCGGGGGGATCTTCCCGTGCCGCTGGGTAAAGCCCTGGGGTATATCCACGAACACTACGCCGAAGCGGTGCAGCTAAGCTCCACTGCGGAAGCCGCCCAGGTTTCCCCGGCCTACCTCAGCCGCTTATGTACCGAATATCTGAACCGGACCTTTACGGAGTACCTCACGGAATTCCGCATTAAAAAGGCGGAACAGCTTATCCGGGAATCCGGGATGAACATAAAGGAAGTATCCTACGCGGTGGGCTACCAGGACCCGAATTATTTCAGCAAGCTTTTTAGAAAGATAACGGGATTCGTCCCCACCAGGTACGCCGCAGAGACCAGGAGCGAATTAGAAAAAATAGAAAAGGGAGATGGTTCCAAAATCTGACCTTTTGGAACTGCCTCAAGGGAGCATAAAGAAAAAAAATGAGAAAAATAAAAAAAAATGCCCTGAGGCTCTGCCTCGTGATCGCCCTGGCGTCCTGTTCCAAGCCTGGACCGGTTCCGGAGGCTTCTTCCGGCTTTTCCTCTTTTTCTTCTCTTTCCTCAAAGGAAACTCCGGGGACCTCTGGATCCGCGGTTTCCGGGAACCGGCTTTCCCGCTCAGGAACGGCCACGCAGGTTACCATCGGCTTCTCCATAGCCACGGCTACCTTTATCATTGAGCGCTGGAACAAGGACATGAAGGTTTTTTCTGCGGCGGCCCAGGCATTAGGCGCACAGGTCATTGTACAGCTTTCCGCCGGAGGGGCCCGGGAACAGATCGCCCAGATCAACTATCTGATGAATCAGCATATCGATATCCTGGTGGTGATTCCCCATGATACGGATATTTTAGCTGGGGCGGTTAAGCAGGTACGGGACGCGGGGATTCCGGTGATCGCCTACGACCGGATGATCCGGGGGGTTCCTCTGGATGCGTATATTTCCTTTGACAACCGGGAGGTGGGCCGGCTCTTCGGAGCAGCCCTGCTTAAGGCCGTGCCCCAGGGAAGATACCTGGTGGTAAACGGCGCGGTGAACGACTCCAACAGTTATGAGATAAGCGCAGGGCTGCACGAGATTATCGATCCGGCGATTCAGGCCGGGGACATACAGGTGGTGAAGGAGTTCTGGCTGGAGGAGTGGAGTTTTGACGAGGCCCTGGAGAAGATCGCCAGCGTTTTTGAGGAAACCCTGGATATTGACGCGATTTCCTGCGGAAACGACCAGATCGCCGGCGCGGCGGTGCAGCTTCTGTCGGAGCGGCGCATGGCGGGAACCGTGGCGGTGGTAGGCCAGGATGCGGAGCTTATCAGTTGTCAGCATATTGTGGAAGGGGCGCAGCTTATGACGGTCTACAAGCCTATCGGCCGTCTCGCCGCGCAAGCGGCCCAGCTTGCCATGGCGGTTGCCGCAGGGGAGACTCTGGAGCCGGATACGTTTTTGGATAACCAGAGCGGGATTCCCATTCCCTCCTACATTGAAACGCCTATTCCGGTTTTCAAAGACACCATGGAGGTGATCATTAAAGACGGGTTTCATTCGTATGAAGACATCTACCGTTTTTTTTCTTTTTTCTAGTTTTTTTCTTTTTTCTATTTGGGCATCGCCGGAACGTCTAGTCGTGGGATGAAGGAACGCCCGTTCCTGGGCCGCGATCAGCCGGGTAGTGCAGCGCCTATTCCCCCCGGAAGCCCGCATAGACAACCATAGAAAAAAGTATGGATAAGGGGCGCAATTTTTTGTGCGGGATCGGGATGCTGCTGGTCAGCATCGGGGTAAGTTTCGGCCAGACGGTTTCTTTGGACAGCGCCATCAAAAGCGCGGCCGGGGATATACAGCAGAAGGTTCCTGCCCAGGGGGTCATCGCGGCGCCCTATTTTGGCGCGGCAGGGACCCGGCTGGCGGACTATATTCTGGGGGAACTGGCGGGGGCGCTGGTGAACGGGGGCCGGCTGAAGGTAGTGGAACGGCGGGAGATGGATATGGACCTGGTGAAGAAGTCCCTGCAGTTCGATATGTCGGGGGAGGTAAGCGATGAGGTGGCCCAGGGGATCGGGCATTTTCTGGGGGCGCAGTACCTGGTTACCGGGAGCTTGGCGGACATAGGGACGGGGTACCGGTTTCGGGTGGAAACAGTGCAGGTACAGACGGCGCAGAAGGTGCAGTCCTATGCGGCGCTTATCGACAAGGGGGATACGCAGGTCTATGCGCTGACCGACTCGCGGTATCAAGGGGTGAGCGCGGGCGGGGTGCGGAGGCCAGGGCCGGGGACCTAGACGACGAGCAACACCGGGGTCTGGGTGGGGATCGTGTCGTTTGGGCCTGACGCGAAGAACCTCACCGAGGGGCCGCCTGTTTTTCTGGACGCCAAGGGGCTGGAGACCTTGACGGGGATCCTGGACAAGCAGTACCAGCGGTGGCCGCGGCAGGGGACGGCGATGTACTATGGGGTGCATAAGGCGCTTTCCGCGCTGTCGGATCACGCGGAGCAGTTTCCGGATAATCTGGATTCGGTGAATGTGGTAACCTTTACGGACGGGCTGGATAACGGGTCCACGGGGCTTGGGCTGGGGGTGCTGGAGAACCAGGATTTTCGGGGAGCGGAGGAGGAGGCGTACCAGGAGTATCTGCGGGTGCAGTTGCGGAACCGGCCGGTGGCGGGGCTGCCGGTAACGGCGTTTTCCGCGGGGGTGCGGGGGAGCGATGTAACGGACGGGAAGAAGTTTACGGCGGCGCTGCAGGCGGTGGCCTCGCATCCGGGGAACTTCTATGAGCTCACGAATTTTTCGCAGTTGAACGAGAAGTTTGGGAAGATAGCGGATGAGCTTACGACGGTAACGACGAACACCACGTTCCGGCTGGTAACCCCGGGGTATCCGCGGGGGACGAAGATCCGGATGACCTTTGACGGAGCGAGCCGGGCGGAGGGGTCTGGGCGGTATCTGGAAGGGACCGTGGGGATAGACCCGGGGACCCGGAGCTATGTGCTTATGGATGTGGTGTATCAGGGGGTGAGTTCGAGCGCGGGGCGGCAGGTGGCGGGGGTGCTGGATGCCCAGGAAGTGGGGTATGTATTTGAGGATTTCAAGGGGTACGAGCGCGGGCAGGGGGTGAAGCAGTGGTCGATGAGTCCGCGCGGGGGCGTGTGGCAGGTGAACAGCGAGTATACCTTGGGGGAATCGGTAACGACCAGGACGGAATACAAGTCAGCGGTGGTGTATTTGGCCCTGGACGGGAGCACCTCTTTGGGGGTAGGGGAGGTGCAGGCGATACGGGATGCGGCGAAGGGGTTTATCAAGACGCTGTATGAGAAGAGCCGGGGGCCTGGAGCGGAGCCGATACGGACGGGGACGATGACCATCAGCGCGGCAAGCGCGGGGACGATGAGCATCAGCGGGAACGGGATGAGCCAGGAGGTGAGCATCACGGCCGGAGGGCAGTACCGGGGGAGTTTTGCGGCGGGGAGCTATACGGTGAGCATCCGGTACGGGGACGGGAAGAGCGAGAGCCGGAGCATTACCGTGCAGGGGGACCAGAGCGTACAGGCGGCGTTCAGCTACCAGGGGGCGCCGCCTGCGCGGGCGGCGCCGGCCAATTTCGTACGGGTGGAAGGGGGGACCTTTCAGATGGGGAGTACGCATAGGACGTACCTTCTTGGTGAGCATCCGGTACATACGGTAACGGTGGGGAGTTTTTATATGGGGAAGTATGAGGTAACCCAGAAGGAATGGATGGAGGTGATGGGGACGAGCGTACGGCAGCAGCGGGATATGGCGAATAAAAGTTGGGAACTGGTTGGAGAAGGAGATAGTTATCCTATGTATTACGTGAGCTGGCACGAAGCGGTGGAGTACTGCAACAGGCGGAGCGTGAAGGAAGGGTTGACCCCGGCGTACACCGGGAGCGGGGACAGCATCCGGTGTAATTTCCGAGCGAATGGGTACCGGCTGCCGACGGAAGCGGAGTGGGAGTATGCGGCGAAGGGGGG
>JAISPY010000276.1 GCA_031274565.1 Treponema sp. | reverse complement strand
TCAAAATGACCGCCGTCCACGCCGCCTTTTTAGCGGCCATAATCAATTAGTTCGTAAAATAGCCCGTCTTTAATCCGGCCTGATGTTATTCCGTCTATTACACTTTTAACACGGTCTTTTTTAGACACTCCTATATTATCAAAAGCATACCCTGTTATTGTTATAAAAATATCGTTTCCCTGCTTTTCAACAACTTCTTTTACGCGCAGACATTAGGTCTGAACATTCCCACGCCATTGCTCCGCCACATTTTGTCGGCCCTGCACACACTACGGGTTTGCTTATTCGGGCTGCCAAAACGTCATATACCGCCGGAACGATGTACGCCATGAGCATACTATGCAGGGCATTTTATGCGTGCGCGGGTTCTCCGCTCCGATAGGCCCCTAATCCTCTCCAAAGACCGCTGCGGTAAAGGTATAGAGCCGTGCCCCAGGCGCTTCGTAGGAATGGAGAGGAAGCCCGGCCTTGAGGCAGAGGTGATCCAGGTAGGCGTCCAGGTCCCAGCCCTGTTCCAGGGGAACCTGGGGGAGCAATACCCCGGCCCTTCCCCGGTGTATGAGGTAAAGGCCGTGGACCCCCAGACGCACCGAACGAGGATCCCCACAGGGTTCCAGGGGAGTGAGCACGGATAGTTCCAGGCGGCATCGGGGCAGTTCAGCCGCGGTAAGGGGCGGGAACCGGGGATCCCCAAAGGCCGCTTCCAAGGCCATGGCGCGGACGGTTTTTTCCAAGGGATCTGAGGCGCTCAAGCGCCCGATGCAGCCCCGGAGCTGTTTTTCGATATGCAGGGTAACAAAGGCCCCGCAGGGTTGGGTCAAAGCCCACGTGCCGGGTTCCGCCGGGATGGTTTCCGGTTCCTGGGGGGCTCGGTGTTCCAGCTTGGCGGCGATGGTTTCCCGGGCCAACGCAAGGAGGAATCGTTGTTCTTCTTGAGTAAGGGTACGCATGGGATTGAGTATACTACACATAGGATATACAGATGAAAGCCCTCGGCAAGGCGAGCGCACATAAAAATTTTTGTCCACGAATTACACGGACTAAGAATGAATCACGCGCTAAAATCCGTTAAGGACCCGCGCAGCAATACCATGAGCTAATGGTCATGGTATTGCCTTATGGCGTAAGCCATGAGCATACCATGCAGGGCATTTTATGCGTGCGTGGGTCCTACATCAGCGTAATCGGTGGATTTTTTATCTTTGATACCCGCTCATTTTTGCGAGTTAAGAACTGCGGTCATTCCATAATTCGCGTCATTCGTGGACTCTTTTGTTTATATGCGCCGGCCATGAAGCCCTCGGAAGGTACAACTTACCCAGTATATGGCCGCAGAAAGCCTTCGCACGGTCTATCGAGGTATCCATAGGAAGGTCCCCAGGGTACATCGGAGGACCCCGGTATCTGATAGGTAGGTATCGACGTTCAGGGAAACCTGGAGCCGGAGGAACCCCGCTTCCGCATAGCGGGGCTCCTCAAAGGGAGAGGTCCCGATCCAGGGTCCCCCATAGGATACGGGTACCAGCAGTTCCTCCCGGAGCTGGGGGACCAGGCGGCGTTTATCAAAACCGGATTGGGCTATTTTCAAACCGATGGCCTTCCAATCCGCAGTCCACAGGTCCGTGCGGAGGGTTTCATGCAGCTCAGGCCCTTCCAGCAAGGCTCGAAACCGGGGCCAGTTAAAGTAGTGGGGATGTCGGGGGGTTCCGCTGGGGGGTGTTGCCCCATGGGCAGCCAATTCCCGGTACACCAGGGCTTCAACGCCCCCTCTCCAACTGAGCCTTATCCGGTCTCCGGTACGGTCAAACGGAACAAGCCCACCCGCCGGCCGCATCACCTCCGGCGCTATGCCCTGTTCAGGCCAATAGGGATAGGCGATGACCGGGGAGGTCCATTCCTCTAAGACCCGGATGGGAGGAACCCCCTGGGATGCTGGGATTTCCACGGTTTCCCAGGTTCCTTTCGGGCTTATCCAGGTAATCCGCCAATGGGGAGAGCCCAGGATCCCCTGCCACTGGAGCGGCAGCGGAGGGAATTCCACCTCGTATACGGGATCGAAGGGGCTGGTTCCACAGGCGCTCAACCAAACCACGGCTAAAACCCAGATATACCGGTACTGCTGAGGGTAGGCTTGCTTCCAGATATACATGTATGCTATACGGCATTGAAGGGGCGCTTTGCTTTTATGAGCGTTGCTTTTAACCGATGCCTAAGAAGGACGCCAGTAATGCCATCCGCACATACATACCGTATTTTGCCTGTTTGAAGTAAGCCGCCCGGGGGTCGTCGTCCAATTCCGGAGAAATCTCATGCACCCGGGGCAGGGGATGGAGGATGATGAGGGTATCCCGAGCCTGTCCCATTTTTTCCCGGTTCAGGATATAGCTGTCTTTGAGGCGGATATAGTCTTCTTCATTAAAGAACCGCTCCCGCTGTACCCGGGTCATATACAGGACGTCAAGCTCTCCAATCACGGTTTCAAGGTTGCTGGTTTCACCATAGGGGATCCCCGCTTTTTTGAGGATCCCATCGGTGATATAGGCAGGCACTCCCAGTTCCGGCGGGGAAATAAACAGCATCTTGATCGCAGGATACCGAGCCAGGGCCTTGGCCAAGGAATGAACCGTACGGCCGAATTTGAGGTCCCCGCAGAATCCCACGGTCAGCCCCTGGATGGAACCATGAAGCCGTCGGATGGTGAGGAGGTCGGTCAAGGTTTGGGTCGGATGGTGATGACCGCCGTCTCCGGCATTGATCAGCGGGACGCTCGCATAGCGGGACGCCAAGAGCGCGGCTCCTTCTTTGGGGTTCCGCATCACGATGACATCCGCATAGCAGGAAACGGTCCGTATCGTATCTGCCAGACTCTCGCCTTTGGCGGTCGAACTGGATCCTGGTTCAGAGAAGCCAAGACAGGCTCCTCCCAGGCGCAGCATGGCCGCCTCAAAACTGAGCCGGGTTCGGGTGCTGGGTTCAAAGAAAAGGGTAGCCAGTACCTTCCCCCTACAGGATTCCCGCAGATACTGCGGCTCCCGCTCAATCTGTTCAGCCAGATCAAAAAGCTTGTCCATTTCTTCAAGCGTTAAGTTTCCCGGCTCTACCAGATGCCGTTCCTTAAACATGCAATCCTCCTTTTGAGTAAAAGCAAAAAAAAACCGCCCTGAGGCGGTTATACCCTATTAAAACTAGGTAAAAAATAAAGCGCGCTCCCGTTCAGGGTACCCAGTACCCGTGAAACGCCAGCCGCGCCCCTATACAATCGATGTTTCCAATCGCTCTGGTTCATATGGTTTTACGCTATGCAACCTAACTATACCATGCAGGGGGTAAGAAACCAAGGTTCCAAGGAACCTTACAAGGTTGAAAGGGTTTCCATAATGACCGACACCCAACCGGTTTTATAGGTCTCAAAACCCCGGGAAAGCCCTGCACCGATCAAAACCGCGGCTCCATTAACCGTTTTTTGTTTGCTCCCCTGTTGCCGGATTATTTCTGAGAGATTATCCACTGGAATGGTACGGTCAAGCCATCCTTCCCGGAGACAGGCGATGATGGTTCCATCGGTACGGCAGAGGAACGCCTCAATCGTCTGGTGAGCCCCTACGGAAAGGACCGATTCCGCTTGAACCAGCACTTCCCGGGCCAAGCGGTCCCAATTAAAGACCAATCCCAATACCCCTAAGAGCTTACCCGTACCGCTTCCCCCGGCTCGTACCCCGCAGGAATAGATGAGCGCCGGCTGTCCATTGGCCAATACGGAAGTGAGGGGTCCTTCAAAGCCATATTCAGAACCGTTTTTGCTTTTGACTGCTTGGATAAACCATGCGGTATTCTGCACTGATACCGCTCCGCCGCCACTGCCGGTATAGCGATACCGTTCCGGTCGTCCGTTACCGATGATCTTCCCCTGGAGATCGCACAACACCAGATCAAAATAGACCGTATAGGTATCCAGAAGGACCCCCATGCGGCGGGAGGCAAAATCGATATTCCCTTTGGTCATATCCGTTAAGGCGGTAACGATGGCGCTGTCCGTTGCCCACCAGCGAACATCACAGGATCGCTCATACAGATTACGGTCCACCAGGTCAATACACGTTGCAGCCATCTGTGAAAACTGCCGGCTCCGGGTTTGATCTTCCTGGTCCGTAAGGCTCTGTACCGCGGCGTCCACTCCGGCATGTAAGCTGCCGATGATTTTATCGGTACGGGAAGCTAAGTTTCCCATTTCATTGGCCACTACCTTAAATCCCGCGCCTGCGGCTCCTGCCCGGGCGGACTGTATCTTGGCATTGATGGACAATACTTTTAGGTCAGTGTTTATTGCTGCAATGGATTCCAGGGTTTCCTGCACCGACTGGATGAGGATCACGCTGGTCTGAGAAGATATACCCATACTAACTCCTGAATAACTATAGCTATGAGGGGGCCTACTGTCTAGTATTACCCCACTCCCAGCAGTTCCTGCAACCGTTGGGCATTCACCGCCGCCTGCCCCTGGGGGTGATTGTTAAAATACACCAGAATGCGCTCCGCCTGAGTCTGCATCCGCCTAATCCGCTCCCCCCAGCCGTGCAGTTCCCCTTCATCGTATCGGTACGCATACCGGGCCGCCCCATCAGCCCCCCACCAGGCTTCTTTATTACGGCCATGGAGCCGTATATACCCCAGCGGAGAAGTTACCTGCTCCAGCGTCGGAGGCAGCCCTGCTAAGGCGGGTAAGTCCACTGCTGCCAGGGTAACGGGACGCTCCCGAAGCCCGTCGATTACCCGATCCTGGTACCATTGGGCATTACGGAACTCCACGACCCGGGGAATCTCCCGGAACGCTCCCAGGAGCCTATCCAGGTAGCGCCGGTTTTCCGGTTCATAGTGAAAAGAGTAAGGAAACTGAAAGAGCGCCGCCTCAAGGCGCTGGGCTTGCCGCAACGGTTCCACCGCATCCAGAAAGGCTTGGGCCTGTTCCTTCCAGGTGAACTGGTCTCTCTTATGGGTCAAGCTGGCATGGGCCTTTATGGAAAAGCTCAAGGTCCCTGGGGCTTTCCGCATAAGCCCTGCAAGCTGTTCCGCGCTCGGCATCCGATAGTAGGAATAGTTAAGCTCCACCGTAGCAAAAAGCCCTGCATAGGTGTGTAAATAGGCGTCCGGCTTGGTTCCCGCCGGATACACCGGCCCTACCCATTCGGCATACGCATACCCGGAAGTTCCGATTTGTATTATTTTGCGGGATTCCCGCAGGATTTGAGCAGAAGGCCCTCCTGGAGGCTGCGCTAAACAACGCGGGACGTTGCCATGTTCCGTATCGAGGTTCTGTTTCATGCTCCTGGTTTCAGTATGGCGGATAGGGCTGGTCGTATCAAGCCTCCACGGTTTCACTGAACGACCGATTTATCGGCCCCTATGGCATTGGATGTTATTCCGCAGGAATCCAGGTACATCCCCAATCCCTCTGTTCCCCTCTGCTGGGGTTTCAACCGCAGGGCCGGAGTTTAGTCAGCAATACCCGGCGGCGGGGACCGTAGGTTTGTGGCGGGCGCAAATGTATGCTATAAAGGCATATGGCCGAGTAGCTTGTAATTAGTTGCTATACAATGATTTAGCGTTTTTCCCCATGCCTGACGCTTCAGGCGGGGTCAAGTGGAGGTCAAGTTGGAAAATTTTTTGATTTATCATGTTTTTAGGAAGCCCAGGAAATTGAAAACCGGGAAAACCGTTCACCGGTGGTATTACTATTGGATAGATACGGACGGCAAGCAGATACAGCGATCATGCCGGGGCTGTAGAAACCGTTCCGAGGCCGAAAATTATATCCGGTCCATTCCCCCGCCTCCGGGGGCCGCCGGAATACAACCAACGCCGGATGTTCGTATACGGGACATAACACGGGATATGTATATCCCCGGTTCCGATCATATCCGGCGGCGCAAGCAATTAGGAAAATCCACAAACCCGGATACCATGACGGAAGGCCGTA
>JAISPY010000016.1 GCA_031274565.1 Treponema sp. | reverse complement strand
GCAAAGCGCCGGAGCGTAACAGACCGTTATGCGAAGTAAAACCCGCTACAAAGCGCCCGCCACGGATGGCGGGCGGGCCTTATTTGTTTTCCATGTTTTAGAAAATAAATCCAAATGATAATCCGAAATTGATAAAACCATATTTGCCTATCTCTTCAACTGTATCATTTACCTCTGCCGGATAATTTATTTTTCCAAAACTTATATTATATCCAGCCCAAGGTTGTATAAATATTCGTCTTATAATAAATTTCCATCCAATTTCCCCTTGCAAAGTAAATAGGTTACTTGTTTTTGTTTCCAATGTTGTCATTGAAAAATATGTATGCCCTATTCCAATATCCAAAAAGAGTTTACCAATTCTTGTACTAAACGGATAATACCGAACATGCGCCAATGAATCAATTTCCAATGTTTTCTCTTCTCCATACGGAGCATCTGCTATTGTGATTATATGCCAGGCAACATCACTGGTTACAATAAGAGCGGCATATTCATTTAATGATCTTTCATATCCAAGTCCTAAACTCCATTGGGTAAAAACAGGGGTTGTTGGACTGCCAATATTAAAGAAAATGTTGTTTTTATCTTGTCCATAAACACCATTTGATACAACCAATATCAAGAAAATAGGCATAATGGAAATTATAAATTTATTCTTCATATCAATTCCTACTGCACTATTATATAATAAATAAACGATTTTTGTCAATATATTTTTATATTTATTTCGCCGCCACGGATGGCGGCGCCCCCAATTTCCAGAAATTTCCGGATTTTATTTCGCATAACATGGTATAGGCTGGCCCGGCTGCATGCTCCCACGAGGTCTTTACCGAGGGTATGGATTGGGAGTATACTGAAACCATATAGTATGAGTTAGAGGTAACTATGCAAGGACCGGTATTAGTCGTTTTAGCTGCAGGTATGGGGAGCCGTTACGGCGGACTTAAGCAGGTGGACCGGATCGGACAGGGCGGAGAAGCGCTCCTGGACTATTCGGTCTTTGATGCCCAGCGATCGGGGTTTACGAAAATCGTATTCATCATCCGCCAGGCTATTGCCAAGGATTTTAAGGAATTGGTGCTCAGTCGCATGGCTTCCCTTACCTATGAGCTTTGTTTTCAAGAACTGGACAGCCTCATTCCCGCGGAGGTTTTGAGTCAGGCGAAACAAGCGGGTAGAACCAAGCCCTGGGGTACGACCCATGCCCTGCTCTGCGCGGCCTCCGCCATCGACGGCCCTTTCGCGGTGATCAACGCGGATGATTTCTACGGCAGAGCGGCCTTTCAGGTGCTGGGATCCTACCTGGCTTCCCCGGATATCACCGAAGGGGCAATCGTGCCCTATCGGCTCGAAAAGACCTTGAGCCCGCAAGGTACGGTCACCCGAGGGGTCTGTACGGTGCGGGATGGGTATCTGCGTTCGGTGGATGAGCTCACCGCTATCGCTCAAGAGCAGGATCGGATCTACAATACCACCCCCGAGGGGTTCAAGCAAGAACTCGCCCCGGATACCCCGGTATCCATGAATTTCTGGGGCTTTCCCGCGGGTATATTCCCGGATCTGCGGCGGTACTTCGATGGGTTCCTCAAGACTTCCGCAGGAAACCCCAAGCAGGAATGTTATCTTCCCATGGCTGCGGATTGGCTCATCAAAAACCAGTTGCTCAAGATCCGGGTCCTGGGGGAACATACTGCGGATTTGGACTGGTTCGGCGTTACCTACCAGGAAGATCGGAAAACAGCGGTGAACCGGATCGCTGCATTGACCGCCCAGGGCGTGTATCCCCCTGCACTCTGGAATAGTTAGTGATCCGCCCCCTGCCCAACGGTCCAAGGTCCTGCGTCGTTTTCCCATGCTCAAGGGGGTATTGAAAAGGATGCTCTGGAAGTCCTGCATGATCGGTATGCTGCTGCCCGGGATGCTGGTATGCCTCCTCTCCTGCGGCCTCTTTGAACCGACGGTAGCGGTGCTGTGGACCGATAGGCCCGAGTTCGCCATCTATGGGGCCTATTTTAATGCCAGCCAAGAGGACTATAAGGTTGAAACCCGGTACTATGCGTCCCCGGCGCATAAACTAACCGCAACCGCGGAATTTCCTGATATTGTGGTGGGAAACTGGCTGAAGAGCGTCTCCACCCGTAGCTTGTTCAAGCCCCTGGATAGTTTTTTTAAGCATGACCAGGTAGCGAAAAGCGCTTTTTATCCCCGGCTTCTGGCCCTCGGTAATATCGAAGGTAAGCAATACCTGCTTCCAGTGGCGTTTAATATTCCGGCCATCGTCTTTGCCCGGGCTAATGGCTCATTACTCGCCAACCCCTTTACGATAAGCCTGGAGGAACTAAAAGCGCTGGGAACCTCGTACAATATGGAGCAGAACGGCGTCTATTTCAGGATGGGTTTTTCTCCCGCATGGAACGACGCCTTCCTTTTTGTGGTCGCCTCCCTGTTTCATGCCTCCTTCAGAGAGGCGGATCCGCTCGGCTGGGATCCGGATGCTCTGGAGCAGGCCATAGGGTACCTGCAGAGCTGGACCAGGGAGTCCAATACCAGTATCCAGGCAGAGGATGATTTTGCCTTCAAATACTTCTACGATCCTCCCGCCAAACTCGCGGCGTCAGGGCGGATCCTCTTTACCTACATGAACAGTGCGGAATTCTTTGCCCTAACCCCGGAAGGGCAGGCTAACCTTGACTTTCGCTGGATCGCGGAGCAAGATACCATACCCCTCTTTGAAGAGACCGTGTATTACGGCATATACAAACGCGGCAAGGCAAAAAAGGCCGCCGCCGCCTTTACCCAATGGTTTTTCCAGGCCGAGACCCAACGGCTGCTCTTGGAAATCAGCAAGAATCAGGGGATCCATGAGACCATTTTTGGTATCAGTAGCGGGTTTTCCGCCCTGCGGACCGTTACCGAACAGATTTTCCCCCAGTTTTACCCTAACCTGCTGGGGCATATGCCCCCTGACGGCTTCCTTTCTCCTCCCAACATCCTTCCCCGGAATTGGGATGCCCTGAAAGAACAGGTCATCCTCCCCTATCTGCGAGACCGGATCCGGCAGCCCCAGGAAGAAGCGATCCGTCCTCTGGAAAGACGGGTCAATGATTGGTACCGGATCAACCGGGATTTCTAATGGCGCTGAAGCAGCCGCTTTTACGGGAAGGGTAAGCTAAAGAGCCGGTTTTTCCCCTGCTAACACACCTATTTCCATAATATTCTCTCTTATTAATATCCCTTCCAGTCCGATAAATAAGTAGTTAAGAGGTAATTAACATGATATATACCCTTGTACATACCAGTGCGATTTCCCCTATAGGCTACGTAATGAATACGTCCAAAAGTGAAAAAATGTCGTTGCCTGTATCCCCGGTAAATTATATCTACGCTCAATTTAAGCACGTTTCTGGGGTACACGCTCCGGAAGGGGTCCAGGGTGTACCTATCGTTAAACTGAAGATTCTTGATATCCTCATTGATCGGTTGCAGCATCGGTTGGGCGAATTTAAGGAAGAGGGAGCATTGATGAAGGGTCTCACCGATGATCGTATAGATGCATTAATAGCACAATACGAACATCAGATTCGTCAGAGCACTGGGGCAGGCATGGCTCCGGTACCCTATAGACCTGCTCCCGCAGTTCCGGTAGGGGTGATTTTTGACCTGGTAGCCTAGTACATAGTCAGTATTATATATGTGGATACCCCAGAAGAATTTTAACCACAGACCACACGGAAAACACGGACATATGATAGAGCGTTGGTTCGGTGAAATAACCAACAAACGGATTCGCCGGGAAAGCTGGGAATCGGTGGGGCAATTAAAAAAGGCAATAAAAGATTTCATAAGCGGCTGGAATAAAGCGGGACGCGGTTTTAAGTGGACAAAGAAACCGGATGAGATTCTCACTAAAATTCACAAGGCCCGCACGGAAACGGTTCTGGTAAATGAATAATACGGAACACTAGCTCATCATACTTTCTGGATCACCACCAAAAATGAAACACCTTCAGTGGTAGAACCACCTAGCCCGCTCTGCGGACGCTTTGAGTCCAACCCCAGTTCCGCCATCTCATCAAACCCTTCCCCGTGGGTCGTTATGAAGCACCATCCGATAACCAACAGGTCTATCAATTTATGTCGTATATCCCCCCACTGCCTCCTGGGGTCGTGTATCCCGCTGAGACTCTCTTTCATTCGCTCCATCGACTCTTTCGATAGTTCCATATTTTCCTTCCCTCAGATCACTATGGCCCTTATTATATCACGAAAAAATAAATGCCGATGCCCGTGCGCCAGGAAGCTCGTGAAAGGAGGATAGAGGAGAAACCTTTTGAAATGACCGAGGGGAACCGAAGGGAAGACAATCCCGGAGAACTCCACCCGGAAAGGGTTGGCAATCCACCGGAAGCGAGTGCGGATCTTTGGTCTGACGTGTGGTCTACTTTCCCTCAAAAACTAACGGGAAAGTGGTTAGTAAAAAGCTAAGTAAACGCATATAGGTTAATTCCCCGAGCGGGAGCGGGTTAGGCCGGCGCGGGCTTCCGAGTAGTCGGGACTGAGGCGGAGTGCTCGTTCATAGGCTTCAATGGCTGGGGCAAAGTCGCCGATGGATTCCCGGACCGTACCGAGACGGTACCACCAGAGGGCAAGACCCGGTTCCAGCCGGACTGCGGTGGTGTAGGCAATATCCGCATGAAGGAATTTTCCCTGCAGCCGGAATATCTCCCCGATGAAGAAATAGGCCACCGCGGTCCGGTCTCCTTGGGGAAGCGCATTGACGTACCGCTGCATCAGCGCCAGGGAACGATCATGCCGGGCAAGATAAAAATAGGCTTCTCCCATAGTTTCAAGGATCCGGTAATCCTGCGGGGAGAGCTGCAAGGCCCGTTCACCCCAGGCAACCACGTCGCTATATTTCTTTTGACGCTGCAGGGTCCAGGTGAGCACCGCATAGGTGTCCTGGGTAGCGATATTCCGGGAGATATCATCCACACAGCGCTGTACCGCCTCGTTGTAATACCGCATAGCCTCCTCCATACGGCCACGGGCTTCCATATCCCGGCCGATACGGTAACTTTGCAAGCCGCTTCTTTGCACGGTATCCGGAACCGTATC
>JAISPY010000052.1 GCA_031274565.1 Treponema sp. | reverse complement strand
CAGCATGATAAAACATCCCGGCAAAACCACCTCCCGCAGGCTGTTCGATTCACCAATGATCAGTCCCTTGGGGGGGATCTGCTCCAAAAAATGGGCGTATCCCGCTGCGAGAGACCCATAGAGGGATCTGAGCCAGAATACCTGGCTGGCCCCTGCCTGAAGCAACTGAGCGGTGTCTTTGTTTGGAGAGGCCCCCTGCTCTTCTTCCAGTACAAAGTCCCTGGCAATGGTAACGCAGGCTCCGCAGCCTGCTCCTCCTCGGGGACATACCGCGCCGTGTTGGGCCACGCTGGTAATCTTCAGGGCAACAATAGGAACCCTACCTTTCCACGTTTTGATTAATGCCTTGGCCAGCGTTGTTTTACCTGCATTTTGACCAGAGGAACCGATGAGGATCAACTGCGGTGCATCAAGCATAGCGAGGGTTTCGCCTCACAATTCCAGCTTTTTGATGATCTCTCCCAGGGCCAGCTTAACCGGTGAATCTTCCGGCAGGGTAACCAGGGGTTTCCCCGCTGCATCATACCGGTAGACCAGATCATCCTGGGGGATCACCCCGATGAGGGAAAGCTTTTGCGCTTCGATTTCTTCTTGAATACCCGTTTCAAGCTTTCCCCCGGGGGCACGGTTGACGATAAGACGCACCGCCTTCACCTTGAGGTCCAGTTCGCCTATCATGGCGGCGATCCTCCCTGCGGCCTGAATGCCCCGCCGGGAACAGTCACTGACCAAAAGGATCAGATCCACCGGTGGGAGAATCCCCCGGCTTATATGTTCCAGGCCGGCCTCGTTGTCTACCACCATATACTTGTAGCTATTATAATGTTTTCGTATCTGCTCCCGGAGCAGATCATTGACAAAGCAGTAACAGCCTTTACCCTGGCCTCTACCCATCACCAGCATATCGTACTGGTCTTCTTCCACCAATGCAGAGCCGAATTTAAAATTGGCGTATTCATGTTTTGACATGCTCGGAGGGATGGGATTTTTATCCACAAATTCCGCGGTGGCAATCTCCTCCCGGATATCTCCCAGGGTTATATCCGCTTTCACTCCCAACACCTCGTTCAGGTTGGAATTGGCATCCGCATCTACCGCGAGAATCGGCCCTTTCCCGGTTTTGACTAGATGATCCAAAAACAAGCCGCAGATCGTGGTTTTCCCCGTACCGCCTTTACCGGCTAAGGCTATCGAATAGGTCATAGGTTTTCTCTCCCTGTATAAATTTACCTTCCCCATGCCGTACCGTCAATAGGTTCTCGATTGAACCAGGATACCACAGCGCATAAAAAGGAACATGAAATCCATAGATACCACTTTTTATGCGCCTATGGTTCCGGCTGTATATGCCGTTTTGACCCGCCTATAAAGCAAACCGCAGGTTTGCGGCGGGCCACAATGTGGCGGAGAAAAACCCCACCAAGGTGATTCAGCGCCGACTGTTTTTTTCGGGGCCCGATCCACGCAAGTGGTGAAGCGCATACAGTCCTGTTGAGACTGTCGAATTAGTCCCTGATATGCCAAGGAACCACCATATATAGTATAACATTCAATAATAATACGCTCTATGTAGTGGTATGAGGACTGCAAAATTACTTTTTCGACAGTCTCGTTATACGACGTTTGGACATTATTGTCTCTTACATTTTATCTATAAAGTCTCTTCTTGCTATTAATATTACATCTATCATACGTCTAAAATGTAATTTAAAGTCTTCAGGTTTTCCTACAAAAATGTTTGCATCTATTGATGTATTATCTCGTGAAGTAATATAAACGCTTGCAACCTTTGTAGTTCTTGTTGCATACATGGCCGCTTCATAAGCCCTTACCCTTTCTGCCGTAGACTCAATTTCCCAAAAATTTGGAAATACAATTCTAAATGATTCTAAATCATCTTCGTCAACGACAATATAAAAATTGTACCCTTCTGCCTTAAATGTAACATCTCCATCTGAATCAACATTTGTCTGATAACCTTGTTCTCTTAGATAAGTTACATACATTTGTTGTAATTGTGATTTTGACATTTGTGCATTCAAACTATTGATAAGAATCAACATGAATCCAATAAAAACAAATCCTACTTTCCCTCTCATATAAAAACCTCCGTATGTACCTTACTTGAGAGTGGTAAATCCTTTAAATTTAGCGAAAATTTCGCAAATTCGACATCATAGTGTACTTTTGAGAACTTACCACTATAAATTATCTAATTATACTTTAGAAAACATTTTTATGCAATACATTTTTCAAGTTATTTTATCTAAATGTCGCATAACTATCTTTTATGCGCCTATCTTGGGATTGGACAGGATAAACGAAAGGCCTGTAAAAAACCCATGAACCAAAGGCCCATGGGTTTTTCATTAAAACGCTACAATCCTCTGGTCCTATTTGGAATAGAGGGGCAGAGGCGCATACTCGGTGTGTAACAGTTCGTGGGCCTTGTGACCGTTAGGAGCTCCCAAGAATTCCTGGTACACCTGGGTGATGAAGGGATTGTGATGAGAGCAGCGATACGTGGACTGGGTATCATCCTGGTAAAGTCCTGCGGCCCGTTGCGCCCGGATCTCATCGGTACAGCCGTAGGGCTGCCCACCGCCGGCGACACAGCCGCCCCGACAGGCCATGACTTCCACGAAATGATAGGGAGTTTCCTTCCCCGCTTGCTTGGCCGCGCGGATCCGATCCAGCACTGCCGCAATGTTACCCATCTGATGGGCCACGGCGATGCGGATTTTAGTCCCATTGTGGAAATCCACCTCCGCTTCCTTCACCCCCTCAAGACCCCGGACAGGAAGGAAGTTCACATCCCCCAGTTCCTTCTGGGTAACCAGGAAATAGGCGCTCCGAACCGCAGCTTCCATAACCCCGCCAGTAGCGCCGAAGATGGTCCCCGCGCCGGTGTAGGGTCCCAGGGGATTATCCGCCTCTTCTTCAGGGAGTTGGAGGATATCGATCCCCGCCTGTTTGATCATCCGGGCCAGTTCCCGGGTGGTGATGGCAATATCCACATCGTAGCCATGTCCCGCGCTCTTCATATCGTCGTTCCGCTTGGTTTCCCATTTCTTAGCGGTACAGGGCATCACCGATACCGAGCAGATCTGGTCCGGGTCTATCCCGGCCTTACCCGCCCAGTACGCCTTGATCATGGCCCCCATCATCTGCTGAGGAGACTTGGCCGTGGAAAAATTGGGGATCATGTCCGTGTAATATTTCTCCATGTAATCGACCCAGGCAGGACAGCAACTGGTGATCAGGGGAATCTCCCCGGACTTTTCAGTAAGCCGCTTCACCAGTTCCGTGCCTTCCTCCATGATGGTCAGGTCTGCGGAAAAGTTGGTGTCAAATACGGTTTTAAACCCAAGCCGCCGCAGGGCCGTGTAGATCTGCTTGGTAACCAAGGAACCGGGCTTGAGGCCAAATTCCTCGGCTAAGGCGACCCTCACTGCCGGGGCTATCTGCACCACCGGGTAAACCCCAGGGGTTTGCAGGGCAGCCCATACCTTGACCGTATCGTCCCGCTCGTAGATGGCTCCCACTGGACAATGGGCCGCACACTGGCCGCACTTGATACAGGGGCTCTCCCCCAGGGGAGTGTCCGCCGCAGAGGCGATCCGGCCCTTGATGCCCCGGCCCAGGAATTCCAAGGCCCACACGTTCTGCATACCCTGACAGACCTTCACACAACGACCGCAACGGATACATTTCTCCGGGTTGAGGATGATCGCCGGGTTAGAATCGTCGATGGGCAGCCCATTAAGCACCTTTCGGTAGGGCACTTCCCGAATTCCGAATTCCGCAGCCAAGGTCTGGAGTTCGCAGGATCCATTCCGGGGGCACTGCAGACAATCGCTGGGGTGGTTGGAAAGGATAAGTTCCACCACGGTGCGACGCACCGCGATGATCTCCGAATCATGGGTAACGACGCTCATGTTTTCCGCTACCGGGGTGGTACAGGCCCTGACCATCTTGGGAGAACCTTCCATACGGACGATGCAGATCCCACAGGACGCCCAGGGGGGCAGGTCCGGATTGTAACAGAGCGTGGGAATCTTGATGTTGACTTTTTTAGCCGCGTTCAAGATGGAGGTGCCTTCCTCGACTTGAAGGGGTATGCCGTTAATTTTAAGGTTTACCATAGTTTTCTCCTTCTGCTCCTTAGCTCCTTACCACTGCGTCGAACTTACAGTTCTTGAAACACTCGCTGCACTTGAGACACTTGGACTGATCGATGGTATAGGGTTTCTTCTTCTCCCCGGTGATACAGTCCGCAGGGCAATTCTTGGCGCATTTGCCGCAACCCTTACACTTTTCCGGGTCAATCTCAAAGCGGAGAAGATTCTTGCACTTTCCTGAGCGGCACTTCCGTTCATGGATGTGTTCCAGGTACTCCTCCCGAAAATTCTTCACCGTGGATAGGGTGGGATTCGCCGCAGTACCTCCGAGCATACAGAGGCTGGCCTTGGCCATGGCCTTGCCGATGGCTTCAAGCTTCTCCAGGTCGCTTTCTTCGCCGTTCCCTTTGGTGATCTTGTCCAGGATATTGAGGATCTGGGTGGTACCGATCCGACAGGGAGAACACTTGCCACAGGATTCGTCCACACAGAAATCCATGTAGAACCGGGCCACGTCCACCACGCAGTCGTCCTCGTCCATGACGATCATACCACCGGAACCCATCATCGAACCCATAGCCATGAGGCTTTCGTAGTCGATAGGGGTGTCCAGGACTTGATCCGTGAGAATACCTCCGGAGGGACCGCCGGTCTGTACGCCCTTGAATTTTTTGCCGTTTTTAATGCCCCCGCCGATGTCGTAGATGATCTCCCGCAGGGTGGTTCCCATGGGGACTTCCACAAGCCCTGAGTTATTTATCTTTCCGGTGAGGGCGAATACCTTGGTACCCTTGGACTTCTCCGTACCGATTCCCGCAAGATAGGAACCGCCCTTGGTCAAGATCACCGGGATATTGGCAAATGTTTCCACGTTGTTGATCACCGTGGGCTTTGCCCAGAGGCCCTGGAATGCAGGGAACGGCGGCTTAGGCGTGGGCATACCCCGCTGACCCTCTAGGGAGCGGAGCAGGGCGGTTTCTTCGCCGCAGACAAAGGCCCCCGCACCCAGGCGGATTTCAATATCGAAATCAAAGCCTGAACCCAGAATATTCTTACCCAAAAGGCCGTAGTCCTTTGCCTGGGCCAAGGCGATCTCCAGTCGATAGACCGCCAAGGGGTATTCCGCCCGGATGTAGACGAAGCCCTGGTGGGAACCGATGGTCTTACCGCAGATGGTCATGGCCTCGATGATGGAATGGGGGTCCCCTTCGATGGTGGACCTATCCATGTACGCGCCTGGGTCTCCTTCATCGGCATTACAGACCACGTATTTCACATCCCCCGGCACCTTGCGGGTGGTATCCCACTTGATCCAGGTAGGAAATCCTGCGCCTCCCCGGCCCCGAAGCCCGGATTTCTTGAGTTCTTCGATAACTTCTTCGCCCTTTAATTGGAAAAGAACTTTTTCAAGGCCAATATAGCCGTCGGTGGCCAGGTATTCTTTGATATCTTCAGGGTTGATAAGCCCGCAGTTCCGTAATACCACCCGGAACTGTTTCTGATAAAACCCGATGTTCGCTTCCGCAGAGCCTTTGACCTGCTCTTTCCCAGAAGGATCCGTATATAAGAGTCGGGAAACCTCATGGCCTTTGATGACCTGTTCGGAGATGATCTCCGCGGCGTCTTCGGGCTTCACTTCCACATAAAAAGAATTATCCGGCAGCACCTTGACAATAGGTCCCTTTTCGCAGAACCCAAAACAGCCGGTCTTGATGATCTGTACCTTGTCTTGTACCCCCTGTTTTGCCGCTTCCGCGATCAAGCCCTCGTAGATCTCCACCCCTTTATTGGACTGACACGCAGTCCCACCGCAGGTAAGGATGTAATGGGTACAACCTTGCCGTTTTCTGAATTCCTGCTTCTGGGAATCTCGGAGTTTCCGCAATTCCTCTAAGTGTAGTTTTGCCATAGCTTCCTCCTCATCCCCGGCTTCGGTATTTTTCGATGACCTCGGGGAGCTGCCCTTTGGTCATCTTCCCATAGGTCTCACTGCCCACGGTTATAACCGGGGCAAGGCCGCAGCAACCCACACACCGGACCGGATCGATAGAAAAGAGTCCATCCTCGGTAACTCCCCCTTCGCCAATGCCCAGAAGACGCTGTGCTTCTTCGATAAGGTCCCCTCCCCCTTTGAGGTAGCACGCGGTTCCGAGACAGATAGAGACCTTATTCTTGCCCGGTTTGGTGGTTTTGAAGAAATGATAAAAGGTGATAACCCCATAGATTCGCGCCATAGGGATACCGGTAAGTTTGGCGAGTTCTTCCGCAGCGGGACGGGAAATATAGCCAAAAGTTTCTTGGGTTTTATGCAGGATCATGATAAGGCTGCCGGGTTTTACCTTCCATTCATCAATGAATGATAAGAGTTCCGGGGGAAATGCCAGATCCCCAGGAGAACCCGTGTCCTTTGCAAGCGCTCCACCTGCTGTTGTCATATATACCTCCATTCGTAAGTACCATTGTCCGTAAACATTAAGATGAAGTTGCTCCCTTCCCTCTTGAGAAGGTTCAACCCGTGATTTTTTGTACTATAATTAGGTCATTGAGTGGGACCAGAATAAAAGGTCATTGTGTGAGACCCGCATGAAAGGTCATTGTGTGAGACCGGAGTAAAAGGTCATTGCGTGCGACCAACGGTTGAGCTCAAATCGGGTTATCAAAAACCATACACCGCTTAGAGCAGGAACCGCTAAAATTTATTCTATATCCATTACTGAAATAACGCAACTAATTTTTTTATTGGATTCTCATGTATTGGAGTTTCATTGGATTCTCTCTCATTGAATTCTCACCGTACATGCTGGTACAAGCCTCCAAAGGCCGAGGCCCAACCCCAAAAATGCCGGCTGCTTAGACCTGGCACATGACCATAGACCGCGTATGCCCCCAGCAGCAGCCGGCGCTGAGCTTCCCTCTATATCATCAAGCGGTCTGCATGATCGTAGGCCGCAGACCGCAGGGCTTTGACCGAAGGATCCGCCAAGTAATCCGCAAAGGGCATCATACGATCTATGGGGGCATGACCTGCGGGGAGCAGTTCCACAATGCGGTTTGCCAGGGAATTGACGAATTCATGGTCATGGGAGTTAAACAGCGCCACCCCGTTAAAAGCCGCCAGGCCTTCGTTGAGGGCAGTGATGGCTTCTAGGTCCAGGTGGTTGGTTGGTTCGTCCAAGATGAGCACATTGGCCCCGGAAAGCATCATCCGGGCAAGCATACACCGGACCTTTTCTCCTCCGGAAAGGACCTGTACCGGCTTGAGCGCCTCATCCCCGGAAAAGAGCATCCGCCCTAGGAAACTGCGCACGTAGGTTTCATCCTGATCCGGGGAATACTGCCGGAGCCAATCAATAAGGGAAAGTTCGGTGGTAAACCAGGAACTGTTTTCCTTGGGGAAATAAACGAAACTGGTGGTTTGTCCCCAGGTATAGACTCCTTCCGCGGGCTTGCGTACTCCGGCGATGCTGTCAAAGAGCGCGGTCTTGGCCTGATGCTCCGTGCCGACAAAGGCGATCTTGTCCCCTTTGTTCACCGTGAAGGTAAAATTCCGCAGCAACTCGATCCCTTCGGCCACACAGGAGAGCTTCTCCACCCGCAGCACGTTGTTTCCAATCTCCCGATCCGGTTTGAACCCCACATAGGGGAATTTCCTGCTGGTTACGGTCAGGTTTTCCAGGTTCATCTTCTCCAGGACCTTCTTGCGGCTCGTGGCCTGCCGGCTTTTTGCCACATTCGAGGCGAAACGCTGGATGAATTCCTTGAGTTCTCGGGCCTTTTCCTCCCGTTTTTTAAGCTGATCCCGGGCCTGCCGCTGGAGCATCTGGCTCATCTGATACCAAAAATCGTAGTTGCCCGAATAGAGGGTGATCTTCCCAAAGTCAATGTCGCAGATCTGGGTGCAAACCGCGTTGAGGAAATGCCGGTCATGGGAGACGACGATGACCGTATTGGGAAAATCCATGAGGAAGTCCTCAAGCCAGGTGATGGATTCCAAGTCAAGGCCGTTCGTGGGTTCGTCCAGCAGGAGGATGTCCGGATTCCCGAACAGGGCTTGGGCCAGCAATATCCGCACCTTCTTGGATTCGTCCAGTTCCGCCATCAGTTTGCCCTGGTCCGCTTCGTCAATGCCCAGCCCGGAGAGGAGCTGCCCTGCCTGGGCCTATGCCTCCCAGCCTCCCAGGTCCGCAAAATCCGCTTCCAGTTCACTGGCCCGCATACCGTCCGCTTCGGAAAAATCTTCTTTAGCGTAGATACCTTCCCGTTCCTTTTGAATGGCGTAGAGCTTGGGATACCCCATGATCACCGTTTCCAGGACCAAAAATTGCTCAAAGGCAAAGTGGTCTTGCTTCAAAACCGCGATCCGTTCCCCGGAACTAACGGTGATGGTACCCCGATCATGTTCGACTTCCCCGGAGAGGATTTTTAAAAACGTGGATTTTCCAGCCCCATTGGCGCCAATAATGCCATAGCAGTTGCCTGGGGTGAATTTAAGATTGACTTCCTTAAAGAGGCTCCGCTCTCCATAGCTCAAACTGACGTCGCTAATCGTTATCACAGGTCCTGGCTCCTTTTACTTTTTTCCAAACATACCGAGAATCCGGGTAATCACGCCTTTCTTTGCGGGAGCCGCCGGTAAGGGCGCTGCCAGGGTCTGGGGCAACGGAGCCGCCTGCTTAGGCGCTTCCTTAGGGGCGCCGGCATCGCTCCTTGTCTTCGGCGCTCTGGTCCGGGTATCGGATTTGGACCGGGAGCGCTGGCGATTGGGGGCATCCGGGCTTCCCTTAGGGGCAATTCCTTCAGGGGGCTTGGGATTTTCGTATTTTTGTTTGTAATAGGCCATTCGATCTTCAAAAGAGAGCCGGGATAGATCCTGGTAATCGGAATCCACGGTTTTCCCCAGCACGGGTTTCGCCGCTTTAATCGGGCCTGCGGCTTTAGGGTAGGCCTTCCCACGGGGGGCGCTCCGTTCTTGGCTCGGGTCCCTGCTGCGGGAGGCGCTCCGCGCTCCGCTCCGCTGTCCTGGTTCCCGCTCCTGAAACCGGGGGCGCAGGTCGGATCTGCGGCCTTCTGGACGCCGCTCATAGGGTGCTTTTCTGGTAGAAAAATCCGTTTTCTCTATTCTTTCTCCAGTGTCGGTCTGCATCCGCATACCTTCACTGGCATCTTCGGCATAGAGGTCTTCCCCGGCTATTTCCGCGGGGATCTTCTTACCGATATATTTTTCGATGTCTGCCAGTTCGTACACATCCTGTTCACCCGCGAGGGCAATGGCCCTACCGGTCTTACCTGCTCGGGCGGTCCGTCCGATCCGGTGCACATAGCTCTCCGCTTCGGTGGGCAGGTCGTAGTTCACCACCAGGCTCAGCCCCTCGATATCCAGTCCCCGTGCAGCCACGTCAGTGGCCACCAGATACCGGACCAGACCGGCCTTAATATCATCAATGATCTTGAAACGCTTGGATTGGGGCAGGTCACCGATGATGAATTCACAGGTAAAGCCGTTGCTCCGCAGGCGTTTTGCCACGATTTCCGTTTGCCGTTTGGTGTTACAAAAGACGATGGCGCTTTCCGGCTGCTCTCGGCGGAAGATGCCCAGGAGGAGCTTCATCTTGTCCATGGTCGGTACATGGTAGAGGACCTGCTCCACCTCATCCAGGGTTACGGTTTCCGGGGCAATTTCTATTTCATAGGGGGATTTCGTGTATTCCCAGGCGAGGTTTTTAACCCATGCGTTGAGGGTGGCGCTGAACAGCATGGTCTGCCGGCGATCCGCCGGAGGAACCACCTTGATGAGCTTCCGCAAGTCCGGATAAAAGCCCATATCGAACATACGATCCGCTTCATCCAGCACCAAGAAGGCGATGTCCATGAGGTTCATCTGGCCGGATTGGTTCAAATCCAGCACCCGGCCCGGGGTTCCCACGAGGATCTGCACATGATCCCTGAGTAATTGCTGTTGTGCGCCGTATCCGACTCCGCCGTAAAAGCTGCCTACTTTAAAGGGCAGGTATTTCCCCAACTGCTGGGCCTCTTCCTCCACCTGAATCGCCAATTCCCTGGTGGGTACCATGATGATCGCTTTTTTCCCGGTTAAGAGGGATTCGGTGAGGAGCCGCTGAAAGATGACGATTAAGAATGCGGCGGTTTTCCCGGTCCCGGTCTGGGATTGAACGTAGAGATCTTGACCTCCAAAGGCGTTGGCGAGTACCTGTTCCTGCACAGAGGTGCAGACCGTATATGCCGCGTCGGCGATACCCCGTTGGAGGTCGGGGTGTAGATTCAATTCTTTGAATTCCATATTGTATTAGATTTATACCGTATTTTGAAAAGAATGAATAGACCGACCCTCCGCAACCAGCGATTTTTTACCTTGTACCATTACCGTTTAATTGGTATTCTTACCGTGCCTTTGCGGCGGTAAAACGAGGATGTAACTATGAACCACAACGCAACAGAACCGGGCCGGCTCTTAGCCCTGGAAGGGGTGTATAACCTGCGGGACCTGGGAGGATACCCCACCGGGGATGGCAGGCGGATCCGCTTGGGTACCCTCTACCGGGCCGGAGATCTCCACGGCCTCACCGAGGGGGATAGGGTTTTTCTGGAAACCCGATCTATCAGGACTATCGTCGATTTTCGGGGGCTTAAGGAACAGGAACGCGCACCGGACCGGGATCTAGCCACCCGGGTAGAGACCTTTGCGCTTCCCATTGAGGCGGGAAACATCATGGACCTATCCTCCGGCGAGACCGGACTTGCCGGAGCAGCCCTGATGGAGGCGCTCTACACCCAGATGGTGGAAAGCGCCCGTCCCCAATACCGGCGCTTCTTCAGTATCCTTTCCTGCTTTGAGCATACACCCCTCCTCTTCCATTGTTCCGCAGGTAAAGACCGGACCGGTTTGGCCGCGGCGTTTATCCTTTCCGCCCTGGGGGTAGATCGCAAGCTGATCTACCGGGATTACCTGCGTTCCGCGGAGTACTTGCAGGAGCATATCCAACAATGGCTCATCGGGGCGCCCCACCTGGAACCGCTTTTCTCGGTCCGGCGGAGCTACTTGGAAGCGGCCTTTGCCCATATAGACCGGGCCTTTGGGGGCATAGACCGGTATTTGCGGGAGGAATTAGGGGCGGATATCCCGGCGTTGCGGGAACAGTATACGGTCGCGGTTGATCCCGGATGAACCCCAGGGCTGGCGCATATACACAAAAGAGACCGCGAAAGACGCGAAATGACGCGAATGAGGGAATGACCACGGTGCTTAATGCGCAAAAATGAGCGGGTATTTTTTTAAAGATAAAAAATCCACCGATTACGCTGATTGAGGACCCGCGCACGCATAAAATGCCCTGCATGTTATGCTCATTGCTTGCGCCACGGGTCCTTAACGGATTGTAGCGGGTGATTCCTTCTTAATCCGTGTAATCCGTAGACACAAATTGTTATCTGCGCTAACCCTGAGAACCCTAGCTGCTTTCCGCATATTTTCTTGATTTTCAAGGTACCATTACTATTGCGTAACCCTTACATGGTAGTGGGTCCTGTTGAGC
>JAISPY010000027.1 GCA_031274565.1 Treponema sp. | reverse complement strand
ACTTGACGCTAATCAGCGTTGCCCTATTGTTTTTCTCGTTTTCCTGCGGAAAACTGCGAAAAACCACATTAAAGTATGCACTGATTTATTCTCGATTGAATAAATCAGTGCTTCCCTAGAAGAAAATAGTAAAAAATAGCGAAAATCGTGGTTTCAGGGTATTCCCAAACAGCAGCGGAAATGCTATGTTAGATTTAGCTAATCATGTAAATAATTACTAACTAATAGGAGTGGACAATGAAAAAAATCGTCATTGTTTATTGGAGCGGATCCGGTAATACCGAGACCATGGCGAAATCAGTAGCAAAAGGGGCCGGTGACGGCGGTGGGGAAGCGGTCCTGAAACCCGTAGGGGAAGCCTCGGTGGATCTCGTAAAAGGAGCTGACGCCTTAGCGTTCGGTTGCCCTGCTATGGGGGATGAGATCCTCGAAGAGACCGAGATGGAACCCTTCATCGCTTCCTTGAGTGCTGGTGATGTGGGCGGCAAGGCGCTGGGGCTTTTCGGCTCTTACGACTGGGGCGAAGGCAAGTGGATGCAGGATTGGAAAGCCCGGATGCAAGGGCTCGGCGCCCAGGTTGATGGGGAGGGAATTATCACCCAACTGGAACCTTCCCAAGAGGCCCTTAACGCCTGTTATGAGCTGGGGAAACGGCTGGCCGGCTAGGAGCTTCGGGGAGCTTGCGCTCTTTTCGTATCCATATCCATAAGAAACCGGGTTTCGGTCCTTTTGGCGGGAGGAGGCATAGAAAAAAAGCCCCCTCCCGCCAACCCTAACGGTGCTTCATGGATGAGTGGTCCAGAATGTACGTTCCCGGTGTCAGGGTATCCAGGATAAACGCATAGGATTTGCTCATTTTTTGCGGGATAAGGAATTCGTACATCCATCTTGTTTTTTGCCATATTTCTTAACTGGTTATCCTACAGTAATCTATACTTCTATAAAAACATTGCGGCTATAGCATACTCCACAGCCAGAAAAATTTGAGGCCCTACCAAACGAAATGCATGCCTTGGTTTCATTGATGTTGCGGTATCCTCAATTCGGCAGCGTATACCGTCATTACAGCTATTGTAACGGTACTTCTCCCTCATATAAACTGATGGATAATTAAGGAGCAAGGAGCTGCTATGCAGGCGAAACGGATTATCCCCTGTCTGGACGTGGACGATGGCCGGGTCGTGAAGGGAGTCCAATTCCAGGACCTTCAAGATGCCGGAGATCCGGTGGAATTGGCCAGGATATACAATGCCGAGGGAGCCGACGAGCTTACCTTCCTGGACATCGGAGCCTCCTATAAAAGCCGGGCCACCCTTCTGGAAGTGGTTCGACAGGTGGCGGCGGAAGTGTTCATTCCCCTATGCGTGGGCGGGGGTATCCGGCGGGTGGAAGATATGCGGGACGCCATGAACGCCGGGGCGGACAAGGTTTCGGTTTGTACCTCGGCGTTACAAACCCCCGGACTTTTAAGCGAAATGGCCCAGGTCTACGGGAGCCAATGCGTGGTTTTGTCCATTGACGCCAAGCGGGTGGGAGAGGACGCTGCGGGAAGACCCCGGTGGCATGCCTTTTCCCACGGCGGCAGAACCGATACCGGCATAGACGCGGTAGCCTGGGCGATTCAGGCGGTGGAACTTGGGGCAGGAGAGATTCTCCTCAATTCGATTGATGCGGATGGTACCGGCGTGGGGTATGACCTCCCCCTCACCAGGACGATCCTGGACGCGGTGCCTGTCCCGGTGATCGCCTCCGGAGGAGCGGGGAGCCTGGAGCAGATCGCCCAGGTGCTTTTACCGCCAGAGCTGGGAACCGATGACTGGGGCAACGCGGACGCAGCCCTGGTAGCTTCACTCTTGCATTTCGGGAAAGTCCGGATCCCGGAAATCAAACAGTATGCCGCATCAAAAGGAGTGTGTGTCAGATGGTAATTGCTTCTATAGATATACAGCAGGGCAAGGCGGTCCAGCTCAGGCAGGGGCGGGACCTGGTTTTAGAACGGGATAATCCCCTGGAGTTGGCGGAAACCTTTGACCGCTACGGCGAGGTGGCGGTCATTGACCTAGACGCCGCACTGGGTACCGGGTCGAATAGGGATCTGATAAAGTCCCTGCTCCGTAAGGCCGAATGTCGGGTGGGCGGGGGGATTAGAACTGTGGAACAGGCCCGAGAATTGGTGAGTCTTGGGGCGCGGAAGATTATCATCGGATCCCAGGCTTTCCGGGATCCGGCCAACAGCGCCGCCTTTGCGCTTAATACCGAATTCCTTGCAGCCCTGGCAACGGGGATTGGCCGGGAACGGGTCATGGTTGCGGTAGATGCCCGGAAGGATGCGGCGGGGAACTATGAACTCGTCGTAGATGGGTGGAAAACCGCCACCGGGCTGCCGCTCATCGAAACCGCTCAGGCGGTGGAGCCTTTTGTGGGGGAACTGCTCTTTACCGGTGTGGAACGGGAAGGAACCATGACCGGTATCGACCAGGAGGAGGTACGGCGGCTGCGGGAGGCCCTTTCCTGTGGGCTTACCGTAGCGGGCGGGGTTTCGACCTTGGAAGAAATCGAAGCGCTCGCGGCTTGGGGCTGCGATGTACAGTTGGGCATGGCCCTGTACACCGGTAAAATCAGCCTGGGGGAGGCCTTTATCCGCTCCCTGAACTGGAAGAAAGGGGCTTCCCCGGAGGGAGACCTGCTTCCGGTGATCGCTCAGACCCCGGACGGCCAGGTTATGATGACCGGCTTTGCGGACCGGGAGGCGGTGGCGGAATCTTTTAGCCGGGGCAAGCTCTGTTTCCACAGCCGTACCCGGCATACCCTGTGGATGAAAGGGGAGCACTCGGGTAATACCTTGGGGCTGCGCCGGTTTCGTGCGGACTGCGACCGGGACGCGCTGCTGGCGGTGGTGGAACCTGCGGGGCCGGTATGCCATACCGGGAATTACTCCTGTTTTGAGCCGGGCCGGCGGTATACGTGGGAGTATCTGCAAGCCATTATTGCGGATCGGTTCCGCAATCCCCCTCCAGGCTCGTACACCGCGACCTTGGACCATACGCTGGTTCGGGAAAAGATCCTGGAAGAGGCTGCAGAAGTCTGTAC
>JAISPY010000015.1 GCA_031274565.1 Treponema sp. | reverse complement strand
CCGGGGGTATTTCAATTTCCGGCACCTTCGGATACTGATGGGAAATCCTTTTGCCGGTAACTATGTGGAGATCAAAGAGCTGCCAAACAAGACCTCGGAACTATGGTTTAACCAATTTTTTATGGGCTTATTGGACGAAAGTACTGGACAAATAACGCCCTCTAATGTTAGTGTAAAACAAACCTAAAAATGATCGGAGTGTTACCTATGTGTCCGGTCAAAAGTGTTACCAATGTCATCGGGTTGGACCAACCAAAAATATACGAAGAAGCGCCAAGAACCCGCTTGCGCGGGGAGCTCCGTGGCGACGCTAATTGCAAAATATTTACAATAAAAAATATAATCTATATTGGAATGTTTGAACCAAAATAGACCCTAACCTGTTTTGAACGTTTGAAGTATAAATAACAAACAAACAATAACCCCAATGACGCAAGTATACCTGTTATTAAAAACACCGGATACGTTGTTTTTAATAATCCAAGCATGGGATTAATTGTTGTGGAAATTAAGGTATTCGCATTTACCATTATTTCAAAAATAGTAAGCGGATATAAGGCGAACAAATTTACCAATAAATGAACCATGGCAATAATGCAGGACGCAAAGAAAAAAAGTTGAAATAAAACCAATTTACGTCTCAACAAAAACACCAGAAACAAAATATTGCAAAACAGCGTCAGTGTTCCGGCAATTAGAAATAAATTTTTATTAGCAAAGACATTGAAGAAAAAACCAAAAAATCCGTTACCGCCAAATGATTGTGTCATCATCAATATCAAGGTAATAATATCGCCTATGGCGTTTAGAACGCCAAAGATGCCGATGAGTAAAAGCACAATGCCCATTTGGGAATACGTCAAAGTATCGTTTTTCATTCTTCTCCCTAAAACCTAAAGCCGATACCTAAATGGGGCGCAATACCCCATGTTCGTATCAATGCCATGTCAAATCCCGTCTGCTCGTTTCCGCTTGAATTATTTCTGGTTGGTGTTTTTATCGAAAAACCGAGAAAATCAAATGAACCGTTTACCCGCGCCAGAATATACCAGTTTTTGTTTAAGGCATATTCCGCGCCTATTCCAAGGCCAATTCCGCTGTTCACCGCCGTGGTAAAATAATCAGAAATAGTAGAAAAAAATAGCTTGCCATGAAATCCTGCCATTATAGGAACCGTAAGGCGTTCGGTTTTTATCACCTTAAAAACAACGCCAAAAAATTCATCCATTCCCAAAAGGAAATCGTATTCATTTTGTGTTATTTCCATTCCGCCGTTAGGAGTTGCCGCAAAAGACAATGGAATGAGAAAATCCAAATAGGCTTTAAGGCCGATGGTATCCTTAAAATAAACGCCGCCGGAAACACCCGCGGAAATGGACGCCGATTTATAAACGGTTTCAGGGCCGTTTATTCCGCTGGTTTCATTAAACATAAATGCGCCGCCGTAAAGTTCCACATTCCCTTTCAGTTGCGCAAACGAAAGGGATGCCGACAAAAGAAAAATACCCGCAATAAAACACTTCTTCATTGTATTACTCCTATAATTTAGGGCGGTGGTATCGCCGCTTCATGTAAGATTGGAAGGGAATGCTTGCATTCCCAATACTCCTCATATATTTTTAGGGACGATCATATCCCAGATTGCCTCAATTGCTTCGTTCATTTTTGCCGAGGATGATTTTTTTTGCAAATACGCTTTCAACAAACCCATTGACGCGCCGGAAAACATCGACATCAACACCGGAAAGGGCAAGGGCTTTAATAGTTTTTCGTTTTGGGCGCGGGTGAGTAAATCAGAAATGGGGGATGCGATTTTTTCAATCTCCGCCTTTGTAGCGTCAGTAATGAACGGAGAATTTTCGTATTGTTCGGTGAATTGTATTTCCGTTGGGTGTTCAATCAAATAGCGGATAAGGTTTTGCAAGGATTTTACAAATTGTGTTTTTACCGGAGCGGCCGGGTCTTGCCCTTTGCCGATTGCCTCCGCCATACGTTTGCGGATTTCAAGGTACAGGCCGTTAATCAATTCATCCTTGTTCTTGAAATAACGGTAAATCGTTCCCACGCCGATATTGGCTTCTTCGGCAATTTGGGACATGGGCGCGGCGTGGAAGCCTTGCACGGCAATGAGTTTTAGGGCGGCGTTCAAGAGGTCGTCCCGTTTCCCGGATTGGGTAGGCATAGTTCACCCTCCACACATAAAAGTTAAAACACCAGCTATTATCCCTAATATAGACAATAGGCCCAGTCCCAAAGCGGCACACTGAATTATTGGAAGAAATCCAACAATTCCCAAAGCGATTGCAACAATACCCATAAAAGACTCTCAAAATCAAAATTAGGAATGAACGTTCATTCCTAATAGAGTATATATCGGTACATTGGTAAGGGTCAAGATATTTTTTCATTTTTTTTAAAAATATTTTTAAATGTCCGTCAAGCCGGATGGAAGGCTACAGAACTTTTGTAGAATACTCCTCAAATTTGAGCTTATGCAAGAAATTGTCTAAAAGGTTGCTCTGCAACTGCATGCCAGGGTTCCCATGCTACACAAGGTTCGACAATTTCTTTTTCAAACCGTTTTTTTTCTTTCCTCTGTATTTACCTGTCTTTAAACTCCTCGAAAGAAAAATCTTGGTTTTGGTCTTATGGCTTGACCAGGTCCCCAAAAGCCCGTTCCCTTTTGAGTCATAAGCGTCATATATTCCTTGTCTGCTTTACAGGTCCCGCTCGGTAAATACCCGAGCTCAAGGGGAGCTGGGCCTCCCGCATGTTATTCGTGCGCGGGTCCTAAGTGGCCGTAATCCGCATTGGCCGCAGGCTTGCCCCAGGAAACGGCCTGTTTATCCTGGGGTGTGCCTGCGGACCAAGCCCCTGCGGGAAATCTCCGGGACTTTTTCTAGACCCCACCACCCCGCCTCTATGGATGCTATGCGTCTATAGGGGCGCAGACGAGGAAGCGCGCATATACTACTCGTATTCTGGCGTATACCGATAATCTGCTGCTTGAGCGACTAATTCCTTTTGATATAAAGAAATGCCCCCCCTTTGAGTATCTAATTCGTAAGAGACCGATCCCGAAAACGGGAAATTGCTTGGCGGTCGTGGTTTAAACAAAATGCTTGACAACCCAGTGCTTGGTAGTATACTGGAATCATATATCATCGTATATGATGATATATAGAGTATGATAGTATGATGATGCCTTGGGTGAGTAGGAAAATAGCGTATATGAGAGGTACTTGCCCAAGCATACGGGAACCGCAGACCAGACGCTTAGCGAGCAGGCTGGTCCGGCGGTGTTTTGTATACAATCATACGAAGAAAAAGAAGAGAGAGAAGGAGGGTACGCTATGGCGGGCACGGACTCAATACAAGAGATTCAAACGACGTGTTGCTATTGTGGTGCGGGGTGTCAGCTCTTGTTTACCGTTGATAAAGGGGCAAACAAGATTCTCGATGTTCATCCGGTATGGGGGAGAACCAACGAGGGCACGGCATGTCTTAAGGGCTGGTATGGCTGGGATTATCTTAATGATCCTCAGATTCTTACGAAGCGTATACGGGAACCCATGATACGGAAGCATGGGAAGCAGTCGCCCTTGGAAGTGGTGAGCTGGGACGAAGCCATCAGGTTTGTGGCGGATAATCTTGTGGCGATTAAGCAGAAATGGGGGCCGGATTCGTTTCTGGCGGCGGCGTCCGCCCGGGGGCCGGGCAACGAAGCGGGCTACATTACCCAGAAATTCGCCCGGGCGGTGATGGGGACCAACAACATTGACCACTGCGCCCGGATCTGTCACGCCGCGTCAGTGGCCGGTTCCCGGCAGACTATCGGCGAGGGGGCCATGTCCCTTTCTATCCCGGAAATCGAGGACGCGGAGGTCATCTTCAACATTGGGTATAACGCGGCGGCGTCCCATCCTATTGTGGCCCGCCGGATTGTCAAGGCCAAGGAGAAGGGCTGTTACATCATCTGCGCGGATCCCCGGATCACCGAGACCGCCCGCATCGCGGACCTCCATCTGCAGCTCAAAGGGGGCACCAACGTGGCCCTTACCAACAGCCTGGCCCACGTTATCATCAGCGAGGGCTTGTATGACCAGGAGTTTGTCAAGGCCCATACCAAGGGGTTTGATGAATTCTGGGAGGTGGTTAAGGACTGTACGCCGGAATGGGCTTCCCGGATCACCGGGCTTCCCGCCGGGGACATCCGCTTTACCGCCCGGAAGTACGCAAGCTCGAAGCACTCGGTCATCCTCTGGGGCATGGGCATCACCCAGTTCTCTCAGGGGGTTGAAACGGTCAAATGCTGCTGCAGCTTGGCCATGCTCACCGGCAACTTTGGGCGCTATGCCTGCGGGACCGGTCCGGTCCGGGGGCAAAACAACGTGCAAGGCACCTGCGACATGGGGGACCTCCCGGATGTATACCCCGGCTACCAGAGCGTTACCGACCCGGCGGTTCAGGCGAAGTTTGAGAAAGCCTGGGGGGTGAAGCTGGACAACAAGGTGGGTATTCAGCTTACCCGGGTGCCTGAATTCGTGATTCATCAGCCGGACCCGGCAAAACGGCTCCATGCCTACTACATCACCGGTGAGGACCCGGCCCAGTCGGACCCGGATTTGGAAGAGATTCGGGAGAGTCTGGACCAGATTGATTTTGTGGTGGTGCAGGATATTTTCTGGAACAAGACCGCGGAACACGCGGACGCAATCCTCCCGGCAACGGCCTGGGGGGAGCACGAGGGGGTGTATACCAGTTCTGACCGGGGTTTCCAGCGGATCCGCAAAGTCCTGGAGCCGGCGGGCAACATCTTGCCGGACTGGGAAATCACCTGCCGCATCGCCACAGCGATGGGCTATCCTATGCACTATAACAACACCGAAGAAATCTGGAACGAGATGATCGATCTCTGTCCCAAGTTTACCGGCGCTACCTATGAGAAGATCGAGCGGCAGGGCAGCGTCCAGTGGCCCTGCTGGGACAAGGGGCCGCAAGACAAGGGAACCATGTTCCTTCATGCGGGGGGTATATTCGCCACTCCGGACGGCATCGGCATCTTGAAGACCTCCCCCTATCATCCGCCCACAGAGGTTGAAAATCACGAGTTTCCCCTGGCGCTGTGTACGGTACGGGAAGTGGGGCACTATTCGGTGCGGACCATGTCGGGAAACTGCCGGATGCTCCGAAACCTGGAAGACGAGCCGGGCTGGGTGGAAATGTCTCCAGAGGACTGTGCCGCGCTGAAACTTCGGGAAGGGGAGATCGTCAAAATCCTTTCAAGGCGGGGCTATGCGTATACTCGCTGCAAACCCACCGAGCGGGTCAAAACCGGGGCGGTGTACATGACCTACCAGTGGTGGATTGGGGCCTGTAATGAGCTTACCATCGGTTCTCTGGATCCTTCGAGCCGCACGCCGGAGTACAAGTACTGCGCCTGCCGGGTCGAAAAGATAGACGATCAGAAGTGGGCAACCGCGGAAGTGGCCCGCCGGTATGCGGATATTCGAAAGCGGATGCACATTGTACAAAAGGAGGCTCTGGCATGAATCGGTTTATCAAAGCGAATCCGCTCCTCTGTATCGGGTGCAGGACCTGTCTGATTAGCTGTGTGGTTGCCCATGAGGGGAAGCGGATTTTTGAAATAGACCCTGACGGGTATGCGTTTAACCCCAAGCTCTTCATGGTCAAAACTGCCCGGGTGAGTGCGCCGCTGCACTGCCGGCACTGTGAAAATCCCGCGTGTAAGGCTTCGTGTACCTCCAATGCCATCAGCATTGTGGATAATGCGGTGCTCATCAATACCAAAAAGTGTATCGGCTGTAAAAACTGTGTGGTCGCCTGTCCTTTTGGCGCGGTGGAGATCGTGGAAACCGGTGAGGTGCAGGCGGACGGTTCGGCCAAAAAGGTGGCGAATAAATGCGATCTCTGTATCGGGGTGGCGGATTCGCCTTCCTGTATACGGGTCTGTCCGACCGCGGCCTTGACACTGGTTACCGAAGAGGCGATGGACCAGAGTTTGGCGGAAAAACGCCGGAACGCGGTGCAGTACCAGGGTTGAGCTGTTTCGTATAATCTATGGGCGAACGGGCAGGGAGTACGGCTGCGTGGGATGAACTGAGCATTGTTCGTATTGACGGCGCGAGACGATACAAAAGAACCGACCGGGTTATTCGGGAGGAGGCGTATACGTTGTTTATCAATGATCGGGAGGTTCACCGGTTTGCTTGTACGCCCATAGATTTAGAGGAGCTTGCCATAGGGTATGCGTTTTCTGAAGGGTACTGTAATGATAAGCAGGAGATTCAGGGTATAACCTGTGATAGAGCGGCTCAGGAGCTTCGCCTGTTCTTGAAACGGGGCGACGCTCCTCCCCCTGCCGGGGCAGTTTCTGTTGAGGTTTCCCTTACTAAAAATGCGATATACACCCTGTGGGAAGCCTTTAATGAGCAGAGTAATCTCTTTCATATAACCGGTGCGGTCCATGCGATGGCCGTAACCGAAGGGAGTAACGTCCTCGTACTCCAGGAAGATGTGTCTCGGTATAACGCGGTGGCCAAGGCAATCGGGAAGATGCTGCTGCACGGCATCAGACCGGAGGGTAAGGCCCTGCTGTTCAGCGGCAGGCTGGCCCTCAAGTTGCTTATGATGATTGAACGCACCGGAGTGCGGATCCTGTTATGCCACGGGGCGGTGAGTTCCGGGGCGGTGAGGCGGGCTGAAGCCGTGGGGATCACCCTGGCGGGATTTTTAAAGCGGGGTTATATGAATATTTATACCCATAGTGAACGGATTAGCGATGGATAGGGGAATGATGGAGACGGGTGGAGAGGGTGAACATATACTGATACGGTGTATAGGGTGTAAGGAGACTGCCTGTACCGTATCCTGCGGGAATGATGCGGTGGTGTCTATCCGGGGGGATCTCCTGGTGGACGGCCGTATCTGTGCTGCCTGTGAGCGGTATAAGGCGGTGGCGGTTCCTTCCCTCGGCGCTATACCCCCTTGTATTACCGCATGTGCTCAGGGGGAAGATAAAATGATCCTTGAAGTGCTCAGCCAGGTACAAAAGCGGCTCAAAACCGCGGATTTTTTGCCGCTGCTGACCCTGTAACCCTTAGGTAGGAGGGCCGTGCGGGGAAGGGAAGCCCAAAAGCCGGGGGTATTTTTCCGGAAGGATACATGAGGCAGTTTCAAAATGGCAGATTTTGGAACCAGCTCAAATGATTTCTGATTACCATGTAGAAAAATAGAAAAAATAAGAAAAAATATTTTGATGAGAGGTGTTTTATGAATGGAGAGCAATCTTATTTTGTGTTGGCGGATGGGGAAAAATGTACCGGCTGTAAGGCCTGTGAAGTCGCCTGTTTCGCGGCCCACCAAAAAGGGCAGTTGAAAACGGTTGGCGCGGTTACCAGCCCGGTTATTCCTAATTTGTACCTCACCGCGTCGGAACGGGGCTGTATGCCAGTACAATGCCATCACTGTGAAAACGCGCCCTGTTTACGCTCCTGTGCCACCGGGGCTATCGAGCGCCAAGCGGGAACCGTGGTCATAAACCGGAAAAAATGTATTGGCTGTAAGAACTGCGTGATGGCCTGTCCCTTTGGGGCCATTGCGATTCTGGGGGCCAGCGACATGGCGGCGGTAGGGGATGTTTTTGGGCCTGCCGGAATACCCCAGGATCAGGGGGCCCCCAGGTATGTTCACAAATGCGACCTCTGTATCGGCAAGGATACCGGTCCTGCCTGTGTAGCAACCTGCCCTAACCAGGCGTTGCGGCTGGTTGATGCGGCGGCGGAAGTACGGGAAAAAAGAATCCGCTCCACGGTGGCGCTGGAATTCGTATCGGATACGGCTATCGTAAATCAAGGGAGGCAGTAGATCATGGCGGTTATTCAAATTGATAAAGATATCTGTACCGGCTGTCAGGAATGTAGCAAAGTATGTCCGGTATATGCGATTGAAGGTAATCCGCATGAACCCCAGACCATCGTTACCGAGCGGTGCGTTATGTGCGGACAATGTGTACAAAAATGTAAATCCTATATTTCGCTCCTTGATCACGGGGTAGCGTGTTACGCGCAGAAACGGCGGGAGCGGAACCTGCCGGACACGGTAACCGAGCCCTTGTTTGCCGCGTATAATGTCAGTCATCTGGATGAGGTCATCAAGGCCTTGCAGGACCCGGCTAAATTTACCATGGTTCAGGCTGCGCCGGCAGTGCGGGTGGGTATTGCCGAAGACTTCGGCTTACCCCTGGGTACGCTGGCAGCGGGAAAAATGGCCGCGGCCTTACGGCGGATCGGGTTTAACAAGGTCTATGATACCAATTTTACCGCGGATTTAACCATTATGGAGGAAGGCACCGAATTAGTGAAACGGGTTACGGAAAACGGGGTCCTTCCCATGTTTACCTCCTGCTGCCCCGGATGGGTTAAATTTATAGAAAATACGCATCCTGAGCTGACGAAACACCTTTCTTCCTGCAAAAGCCCCCAGCAAATGGCCGGCGCGGTGTTTAAGACCTACGGCGCCAAGCTCAACGGCGTGGATCCCGCCGCGGTATTTACCGTCTCGGTTATGCCCTGCACCTGTAAAGCCTTTGAGAGTGATCGGGAAGAAATGCAGGATAGCGGGTATAAAGATGTGGATGTGGTCATTACCACCCGGGAACTGGCGTATTTGATTAAAAAGATGGGGATTGATTTCTCCTCCCTCCCGGAGGAATCCTTTGACCAGCCCCTGGGGGAATACACCGGCGCGGGAACCATATTCGGCGTTACCGGGGGAGTCATGGAAGCGGCGATACGCACCGGATATACCCTTATCACCGGTAAAGAACTGAGTGATGTGGATATACTCCCGGTCCGCAGTACCGAAGGGTTCCGTACCGCGGACATTATCGCGGGGGATTTGACCTTAAAGGTTGGGGTGCTTACCAATTTAAAAAATATCGATCCGATTATCGAACAATTACAGGCCGGCACCTTGAATTTGCACTTTGTGGAAGTGATGACCTGCCCAGAGGGCTGTGTCAGCGGCGGGGGCCAGCCTAAACTTTTGATGGACACCGATAGACCTGCGGCATACGAAAATCGTCGGCAGGCCACCTTTGACCATGATAAAGCCCTGCCCCTGCGGAAATCCCATGTCAATCCGGCGATTACCAAAATATACAAGGAGTTTTTGGAAAAACCCAACGGAAAGCTCTCCCACAAACTCCTGCATACCAAGTATAAGAAGGGATGAACCGGCGTTGCGGAGCGGATTACTGCCGCACGCCTGACCGTAACCGTTCGTTATTGACCGGGAAGTTTGCACGCCGTTAATAAGGAGTCCCCGCGTTAAGGCGGGGACTGTTTTTTGAGCATCAGGCTGCATGGAGGAACCCTGTGTGTATGGCTGCGGGAAGTGCTCTTATCTTGGCCGGAGGACGAGGCGCCAGAATAGGATACGACAAAAAGAAGCTGGAACTAGATGGAGACGGAGAAACCGTAATAGCGGTGCTCATCACGAAACTGCGCACCCTTTTTCCTGAAGTACTGGTATCAAGCAATACCCCCTTTGTCCATGACCACATAGTCGTCCTCCCGGACAAACTGGGGACCGGGCCGTTGGCGGGGATATATCAGGGATTACGGTATTGCCATAGCGCGTACCTCTATGTGGTTGCCTGTGATATGCCCTTTATCTCCCTAGAGTATATCCGGTATATGCAGGAAGTGATGCGCCAAAAACCGGTGGACGCCTGTGTTGCCCGCCGGGATGACGGCTTGTATGAACCTTTTAATTCTTTTTTTAACAAGTCCTGTATCACCCCGATGTATGAGGCCCTGGTACGGCATGAGTATAAGATCAGTACCCTCCTGGACCGCTTGCGCCTGCATATCATTGATCTTGCGACCATGCAGGCGTTTAATCAGGAGGATATGTTTTTTAATATCAACGCTCCGGCAGATTTGGATCGGGCAAAACGCAAAGTACAGAGCCGTGCGCTCGGGAGGTAAGCGCTGGGTACCGCACCCAGACCATCATGGCTGATACGGGTTTGCGTACTATAGAGAAACACAAGCTCCGTCACCGTATCACGGATGAATTCGGGATCAAGGGGAGTTTGGTCTGCATTGTATAAAAAAATAAAACTATCGAAAATCCTGGTGACCGTGCGTACCGTTCCGGCGGTATATGACGTTTTGGCCCGCCTATAAATTAATGCGTAGCATTGCGGCGGGCCAAAATGTGGCAGAGAAAAACCCCACAAAGGGCGTAGCCCGACTGGGGTTTTTCGGAACCCGAGCCGCCTACTGGCGGCGAAGCATATACAGACCTGTTAGGCGAAGTACCTGCCCTTTTATAATCCATTATTTTATTTACTATATTTAAATGATATATATTCATTTATTCCTACTTTTTTATAATTTTTCTTTTCCCTTTTATATTCTACAAATCCTATTTTCTTATATACATTTATTGCATTATAATTTTTATCTGCAACATCTTGTATTATAAACTCTGCGTATTTATTTGTTGAACAAATATGTTTTATTAT
>JAISPY010000001.1 GCA_031274565.1 Treponema sp. | reverse complement strand
CCAGTCGGGCTGCGCCCTTTGTGGGGTTTTTCTCCGCCACATTTTGGCCCGCCGCAATGCTACGCATTGCTTTATGGGCGGGCCAAAACGTCATATACAGCCGGAACGTTATGCGCAATAAAATAATAGATTCAAAGGAAATTGATGTGGATATATCGGTTTTTTTGGAAGATATAAAATTAAATATAAGAGCGGCTGTAATAATAGAAACCGAAAAGGGGTATATTTTTGATAAGGATAAACTTGAAGGATTTTATTATATAGTTGGTGGAAGAATAAAAATAAATGAATCATCGGAAAACGCCGCCAAAAGGGAAATAAAAGAAGAACTCGGGATTGATATTGAAAACATAAAATTGAAGGCTATTGTGGAAAGTTTTTTTGTGTATGATAATAAAAGATACCATGAAATTTGTTTTTATTATAAACACAAAATACATGGGAATATACATTTGCCGGAAAATTATTTTATATTTACCAAAGAAGAAATAAACAAAGAAGACATTCAGCCAAAAATAATTAATCAAATAATAAATTTAAAAAACAATGAAATTATGCATTTGATAATAAATGAATGAAACATAAAGAACAATTTTTACTGCGCATAACGAGACTGTCGGAAAAGTAATTTTACAGCCCTCGTACCAGGGCCAGCGCATTAAAAATCGTAAGTCTTTATAGTATAAAGACTTACGTTACCCGATATTTTTGCCCTATACTTTACTAAGTCATTATATAGCAAAGAATTAGTAATTTTAATGCGCTCGCCCTGATGGGGATGGGAACCCCCTTCCCTCATTACTACGATATGACTATATTAAGGGTAGTATGAACGGACAGAAGCAGCAGGGGAAGGTCCGGAAGTACTGCAGCTACTACTAGCAAATCCTACATAAATGTAGTATTATCGGCACATGAATGTTGCGCTGAATGGTGAGATAGCTACATCCTCTCAGGTTGATTGGGAACGGGCGGAATTGGAATTACTCTTTGATATAGCCCGGACCTTTGATAAGCATGTGGAATTACGGAGCGCCTTGGGTCCCCTCTTGAGCCTCTTAGAAAGCCGGGCAGGGCTTACCTGGGGTATGGTAACCCTATTGGACCGATCCACCGGGCTTTTGAAAATAGAGGAAGCCTATGGGCTTTCCCCGGAAGAAAAGGAGCGGGGCCAGTACCGGCTCGGGGAAGGGCTGGTGGGCCGGGTGTTTGAATCCGGGCAGGCGATTATGGCGCCGGATCTTTCCAAAGAAACCCGGTTCCTCAACCGGGCCAAGAACCGCACCCGGGCGGATATGGCCGGACTTACCTATTACTGTGTCCCTATCCGGTCCGGCGGCGGCGTTATCGGAACCCTCAGTGCGGAACGCCGAATACAGCCGGACCAGTTTCATGTAAGCGCGGAAGTACAGATGCTCCGGGATCGGAATTTGCTGGAAACCGTTTCCGCTATTATCGCGGATTCCGCAAAGCTCCGGGAGCGGATCCTGGAAGAGCAGTTTCGGCTTAGGCAAGCCGGGAATGTCCAGGGGAGGCGGCTTGTAAGCGAGGTATTGAACGCTCAAGGCGGGCGGCTTGCGGCAGGGAGCGCTATCATCGGAACCGGTAATGCCATGCGGAAGGTGTACGAGATGCTCTCCCAGGTGGCCCCCAGTGACGCCACGGTGCTCATCACCGGGGAAAGCGGTACGGGTAAGGAACTGGTGGCGGTGGAGTTGCACCGGCTTTCCAAGCGGGCAAACGAGGCTTTGGTTACGATAAACTGCGCGGCCCTGCCTGAATCGATCATTGAAAGCGAACTCTTCGGCCATGAGAAAGGGGCATTCACCGGCGCCATGGCGCAACGCAAAGGCCGGTTTGAACTCGCCCATCGGGGGACGATTTTTCTGGATGAAATCGGGGAACTCCCTCCCCACCTCCAGGTAAAGCTCCTGCGGGTGCTCCAGGAGCGGGAACTGGAACGGGTCGGGGGAACCCTTACCATCAAGGTGGATGTGCGGCTCATTGCCGCGACAAACCGGAACCTGGAAGAGGAAGTTAAGGCGGGTCGGTTTCGGGAGGACCTGTACTACCGGCTCAATGTATTCCCCGTACATATTCCCCCCTTGCGGGAACGGAAGAGCGACATAGTACTTTTGGCGGACTATTTTGCGGAGAAATACGCGAAAAAGAACGGCAAGCTCATCAAGCGGATATCCACCCCGGCGATTGATCTCCTCACCAGTTATTCTTGGCCTGGTAATGTCCGGGAACTGGAGAACTGCATCGAACGGGCGGTGATCCTGTCCACTGACACGGTGATCCATTCCTATAACCTGCCTCCAAGTCTGCAATCCGCGGTATCCACCAAGACCGAACCGACCACGACCCTGGAAGCGGCCCTTTCCCGGCTGGAAAAGGAACTCATCATAGAGGCATTGAAGATCAGCGAAGGAAATATGGCGGCCGCGGCCCGCCGGCTGGGTATCACTGAACGGCAGATGGGGTTGCGGGTCCGTCATTACGGCATCAACTGGCGGATCTTCAGGATCTTTGCTAAGTAAACGTAGTTTAGGGAGGATACGGCGTACGCGTTCTGCGGCGCTGCTCCAGGTACAGCGGGTAGAACGGCTGATGCGGGAGCATAGGTTACCGTCCCCCAAGCGACGGAAACCCTGCTGAACCGGGAATTCCCTGGGCCTCCCGCATTTTTCTTACGCCCTTCCTCTGCGGAACATAAGTCGGACTTGTTCGGGGCTAGAGGCTGGATAGACGACGCAGAACTGTTACAGGGTGGAATGAGCGCTGGAGGTGGAAACGGATCCCATGATCTGATAGACACTCGCGGCGGTATCACTTTTCATAAAGCGTTCCCGCTCAGCTTCCGGAAGGTATTCGGCTAAGACTACCAGATATTTGAGCAAATCTACCATGACGGTAGATTCCGTCTTCACATCCCAGTTGGTGTCCATGAGCGGGACTTCTTTTTTATTTTCTTGAGCGGCTTGGCGAGCGGCTTCCTGTTTTGCTAACACCTGCTGTATGGTGTTCTGAATCTCGGCGTTATCGGGATGGTATTTCAGGATAGCGTTTAAGACCTCCAGAGCATTCGCATACCGGCCCTGCTTGCAGCGGATCATGCTAAGTCGGTTCGCCGGTTTATACCAATCGGGCCTGCACCGGAGGGCCTCCTGGTATGCGGCTGCGGCAGGCCCAAGCTTTCCCTGAGCCGCTAATACCATCCCATAGTTGTAGTGCAGCGCCGCATTATCCGGATCGAGGGCCAGGCCCCGACGGAAAAGCGTACACGCCTGAGCAGGTTTCTGTAAAGCCCCATAGATAGTTCCCAGCCCATTGTAGGCCGGTACATACTGCGGGTCCCGCTTCAGTACTCGCGTAAAGACTTGCAAGGCTTCTAAGAACTTCCCCTGGCGGAAGTAGTCCTGAGCCATCACCGTGAGGTCCTGGAGGGTCTCGCCGTTCTCGGGCCCACTATCCACTGGACTCATTCAACCATCCTTAAGGGCCGCGCCGAAGTTTCCCGGGAAAAGGCCCCTATATGTGCCGGTTCCACCTGATCATAGGCGGCTACTGCAAAATAGTACAGGGTACCATTTTTAAGGCCGTCTATACGTATCGCCGTACGTTTCCCCACATTGATGGGGGAAGCCCCTAAGATCGCCCCTTCTCCAAAATAGTCTCCCCCGGCAGTACCGTAGTACACCATATACCCGGCTACATCCCCGTCACTGCTCGGTCGCCAGGAGAGATCCACCGCTCCATCCCGGGCAATCGCGGTGAGCATCGACGGTGGTGGCGGCGGCTCATCAGGCAGGTAGTGTATGCGGATTGCGTCCAGGTACGGACTCGTCTCGCCATCTCCGCTGGGATAAAACACCGCCGCGATCTGGACAAATCTCCCACGGACTCCGGTCAGCGGGGTCCCCGGAAACACGAGCTGCCAGTCTGATTCAGGAGAAACATCGGTACCGGTCCACCGGTACGGAACGTCTGTGGTACGGATAAAAAACTGGAGCGCCGAATCATCGGAAAACCGGAATCCCCCCTGTTCGGTACGTTCATTCCGGATCATACCCCCTGAGTTGGAGGTTCTTCCTCCGGAGACTTCAAGCATCAGGATGCTCGTATTAGGTTCCCCCAGGTCTATGGACCGGGTTTCCATCCGTCCCCCTTGAACGGGGTATTTACGGATAACCGGATTCGTGACAAAGCGGTGGTAGAATTTTAACTCATCCAGCATCCCCATGAAACTTCCCCCCAGGGTAAGACGCCCCGATTGGCCGATTCGGGGATAGTAGATCTGACCCCCTTCTTTGCCTCCTGCGGTGGCATAGGCGATTGCTTCAGGAGCGCCGTTGACCAGGTATTCCAGGAGTCCGGTATCCGCGTCAAAGCGGATGAGGTGATGGCTCCAGGTCTTCGGAATCAAGGGAATGGAACCCTCCAGAACGATGCTTACCCGGGACGTCTCGGCGGTAAGGTAGAAAAAATCCTGAAAGGTCCATTGGAGCCGGTTTTTGAAAGCCGTACACTGGATCCGCTGCAACGTAGCATCCCCCTCACTAGGCTGCTTAGTGGCTATCCAGGATAGAATTTGCTCTCCATTCTCCAGGTGCATAGGAAAGAGCCAAAACGCTATGGTAAAATCTCGAATGATCCGGCCCGGCGCAAACAAGGCCCCTTGCTGCGGGGTGATTATCAACGGGGCTTCTGTTGCGGCGTCACTCAACCGGGCGCCTGAAAAGAGGGCCGCGCCCATCCCGATCCGGGCAAAACGCCGGTCTGCCACCGTAAGTCCTTCCGCGGTCTTGACCTGATAATGACCCATCTGATCGGCAAAACCCTTGGGATCCCCTTCATCGAAGGACAGGTCCATATCCAGAGCCGCATCAGCGTCTGATCGCAGGGCCGAAGAAAGAATCAATACCGGATAGGGTCGTATGGAGGATATTTCCGTGATGCCCATACGGTTTTCTACCATATTCCAGCTTGCCCCGGCACCGATGAGCAGGGTTTTCTCCCCTGCCCCGTAGAGTGGCGCGGAGATCAGCGCCAGGGTATACAGGATCACCCTGATCAAGCGGTCAGGAAGTACCGTTTTCATCCTTAGGTTCTGTAGGTTTATAGTTACGTTCATAGCTGGTTTTACCGATAATTGCACTTGATGCTTTTTTCCCTTTTTTAGACTATACTCAATCCAGAGGAGCCGTGAGTATGTTGTAAAAAATCACTCCTGCTCTTTTTTTATCGGTAGAAATGGCAATGAACCTAGCAGGGTTTTCAGAAAATTATAGCGCCCTCAAAGCCGCGGCCCTTGAAGCCCCTGGAGCGCCGGGGGTATACCTCTGGCGGGATGAAGAAAACCGTATTATGTACGTGGGTAAGGCCCGGGTATTACGGAACCGGCTCAAGTCCTATTTCTCCGGGGCCAAGGACGCCAAGACCGCGGCCCTCTTGCGCCATGCCCGAAGCATCGAAACCATCATCGTGGCGAATGAATACGAGGCGCTGCTCCTGGAAAACACCCTCATCAAGCAACATACCCCGAAATACAACATCAACCTCAAGGACGGCAAGACCTACCCGGTTATCCGGATCACTGCGGAGCCGTTCCCCCGGGTGTTCAAGACCCGTCAGCTTATCGCAGACGCCTCCCATTATTTCGGCCCCTTTCCCCAGGTGCAGGCAGTGGATATGCTCTTGGAGGGTATTGATAAGCTCTTTCCCCTGCGGAAGTGCCGGGTCTTGCGGAAACGGAGGGGACCATGCATGTATTACCATATTGGCCGCTGCCTGGCGCCCTGCAGTGATAAAATCAGTCAAGAAGCATACCAGGTTCATGTGGAGCGGATCCGGCTGCTGCTTTCCGGAGAGCTTGGGTGCGGGGAAGCTACCGAATCCCTTATCATGGACCTGAGCGCCCAGATGCACCAGGAAGCCGCGGCCCTGCGCTTTGAGCGGGCGGTTCAGTTTCGGGACATGATTAAGGCCCTGGAGGAGATAGCCGGAAAGAGTAACTCCTTGGTAGACTTCGATCCTGAAGGCCGGGATTATATTGCCTGGGCAAGCGAGGGGATTCTAAGCACCTTTACGGTCTTTTCCATGCGGGGGGGCAAGATGATTGGCCGGGAACTGTTCCGTACCTGCTCTGCGGCTTCTGAGGAGGAATCCCTGGAAACCTTTGCCGCGGCCTATTATACGGTGGACCGGCTGCCCCCGCCGCATATCTACCTGGCTCCCTGGATCGAGACGCCTCGGAGCGAAACCCCTGAGCCGGAGGCGGGCCCGTGTTTCCAGGGCCTCCGCCGCTGGTTCCTTGGGCAATTCGGGTATGAGCCGGAAATGCGTTCCGTTGCGGAGCAGCCTTCCCCAGCGGAACCTGCATCCGCACGCCGGCACTGGGCCATACTGGCCATGGCCCGGCAAAACGCCCGGGAGGACCTCCGGCTCCGACTCAAGGAGCGGGGCGCAGGACCTGCGCTGGACGAACTGGTTCAGGTTCTGGGGCTTAAACGAAGACCGGAACGGATCGAAGGCTTTGACATTGCCCAACTCAACGGCAGACACCCGGTAGCCTCGCTTATTTCCTTCAAGAACGGCAGGCCGGACCGGAAGAACTACCGGTACTTCAAGCTCCGTACCGTGGTAGGGGTGGTGGACGATTTCGCAGCCATGCGGGAAGCGGTGCAGCGCCGCTATGCCCGGCTGCTCCGGGAAGGAAAAGAACTGCCGGATCTGGTGCTTATTGACGGCGGCATCGGGCAAGTGAACGCGGCCAAGGCCGTGCTCGATGAACTGGGGCTGGATTGTGCGGTGGTGGGCCTTGCCAAGCGGGATGAGGAACTCTGGCTTCCCCATACTGCCGCGCCCATACGGCTTTCTAAACGCTCGGAGGCCCTCAAGGTTCTGCAATTCCTGCGAGACGAGACCCACCGGTTTGCCACTGCTTTTAATCAGCGGCTGCGTTCAGCTGACCTTTGCTTCCCTATCCTGGAATCGGTAGAAGGCATTGGTCCTCAACGGGCCGCGGCGATTATGAAAACCTACGGGACCCTCGCGGCCATAGCCGCGGCAGACCCTCACGACCTGGCAGGATCCTGCATACTCAGTGAGGACCAAGCCCGGACGGTCCGGGCGGCCGCAGCCTTGGCGCTGGAGGACCAGGCAGCAGGGAAGACCCGTTTGCGTAAGCTATCTTCCGGGAAACCAGGGACCCCCGCAGAGCGGAACCTATCGATCGGGGCAGTAGTAGCCGCAGAAGCCGCATCTGATTATGCTGAGGAAACAGCCGAACCCTAAGTTGCTTTGAGACTCCAATCCTGGTTAATTAAAAGAGGTAAACCCCCGGCTTTGCCGGGAGGAGGTATTTGTCTTTTGTTATCCAAAGCAATTAGGGGATATTGGAATAGGTATCCAGTACATCCCTCCAAGATCGAGATTCTTCTGTTTCCACAATCGAAGAGAAGACCTTTTTGAATGATGTCTCAAAGCCGCTATTATGGTTCACATATTTTCCATACTATATATCAGCCAACCTCTTTATAGCATCTTCATCAATCGCTAAAGTCAGAACCTCTTGTTTTGAATAGTCATCCCATAAAACGATATAATCAAAATGATGAACTTCTGGGAAAAAGTTTACGATTTGTAAGGCATGATACGCAATGCTTTGATATATTGCTTCTTTATATTGGGAAAGAACCCACTTCGGGAATAAACGACACAAAAACCGACATTCCCTCATAGCCAGTATCGATCTTAACTTTTTCAACAAACCTAAAATAACGATTCGTAAAGTATTCCATTTTCTGACAAGCTACTTCCTCTTTTATTTTCTCTTGCTGATTCTGTACATAAATAAGTTAATAGAACCATAAAAAAAATAAAATAACTGAAGAAATGAGCAATACTTTTTTCTGCATAAAATACTCCCTTCCTCTCGGGCTGTAGCTATATCGTCAAAAAAACCGATTTGGCGTTATGTGGTTCAAGCTCCTCCTGGGGATACTAGCAGGGCAAAGTCATCGGTTTTGATCTTTGGAGCCATCAGGGCCGGGATGATGGGTTTATAGTACGAAGGAATGAGAATGCCGGCGGAGAGACTTGAACTCTCACGAGGTTGCCCTCAGTAGATTTTGAGGCTCTGCTTCCCCAGCAAGCTACGTTGTTATAGTACCAATAATTACTTATATTACCATGACTTACGCCATATGGCAATATGTCGTTATTGTCTAAACAATACCAATATAGCTATAATAAATACACGTTAAATACACGTCAAGCGGGTTATGTCCTGCTTATGAAAGAATCGGTTATCCAGACCAGTATGATGGCCCCAATATCCGGGAGACCATCAAGGGAATACGGCTTTCCATACTGGCTATGGGCATCCGGCTGGCGAAGATAAAGGCCAGGGCCTCTATATCGACCTCGAATACCGTAGCATGGCC
>JAISPY010000303.1 GCA_031274565.1 Treponema sp. | reverse complement strand
CTCTCCTTTCAACACGAGCCCGCGCGGGCGCGCGCGGGGGGGGGGTCATATACCACCTTCTCCTTTTGTTGTTTCTTTGACAAATTGTTAAAATAAATCCAGTAAAATTCTAGATTCATTTTTTTATAACAATTTTTTTTATTTTTGTCTAGGGCATTGTACATAACGTTCCGGCTGTATATGACGTTTTGACCGCCTGAATAAGGGCTTTGCGTGGGAATGAGCGAAGCGATTGACCTAGCAAAACCGTAGCCCGAGCCGCCTACTGGCGGCGTCCCCAGCTTCGCTGGGGCGCGTAAACAGTCCTGTTATACGGCGCTACGGGAGTATTATGGGGTGGTGGGGCAGGAATTACGGACGCGACGGCCCGGAGGTCATTGCTTTACGATCGATATTGAGAACCACATCATAGTGGAGGGGATCATAGAACCGCTGACATCGGACGAGCTGATCCTGGCGAAGGAGCCGTACCTTTTGCGGCCTATGGCCATTTAGGACCCGCGCACGAATAAAATGCCCTGCATTTTATTCTCATTGCTTACGTAATCAAATAAGGCAATAACATGACCTACTAGTCATGTTATTGCTGCGCGGGTCCTTAGAGAAAAATCGAGAAAAAGCCCTCGAAATGGTTCTCGGGGTTTATCCGGTCATTCCAATGTTACGCCCAGCCAATACCGGGTTTCGCTCATCTGGGCGCTGATGAGCCCCAAAGATACGGAACTGGTGGTCTCCGCTACCAGCCATTGGGTACCTCCCAGGGCAAACCGGGCGCCGGTTCCTGGTAGATCCGCCAGTCCCATGGCATGGCTGTACTGGGGGGAAACCATGATGGCCGCAGGGATATTCGCTTGGTTCAGTATGAGCGCCCAGAGCAAGGCCCGGCTGTCACAGTCTCCCCGACCCTCTACCACGGCGCTTACCAGGTTGACAAAATCACTGCCCAGGAGGTTCCGTTCATAAGAGAAGGACTGTACCCAAGCAAGGGCCTTTGCCGCCAGGTCCCGATTATCCACTGCCGGGATGTTCCAGGAGCGCTCCAACATGAAGGCAGCATGGGCAAGCCGGTCAAAGGAATCCCGGTACACCGCTCGGTAAAACCGGATCCAGGCTTCTTTCCAAAGGGGGGTAGCGATATACCGCTTGAGTACGCCGAATTCCCGGTCCACCAGGGCCTGGGCTGCTACCGCATCATGCTCGTAGAGGATGGCCTCGGTCTGCCCTCCTGCCAAGGGGACGGTCTGCGGTGTACCCCGGGGATACTGGTATTCCGTGATGGGACCGGGAACATACCAATCCTCCGGGCTTGGAGCAATAGAATCCAGAGCAGAAAAATGGATATCCTGCTTATTCCCCTGCCCCGAAGGTCCGTATGCCAGGGCGAGTAGCAGCGGCTTTTTCCCCGTGTGTCCGGGGGTTCCCAGTTCAATGCAAATTCCCCAGCCCTCAGAAAGTCCGCTGGGGCCGATAAATCGTAATTGCATGAGCACCGCCTTTTTATGGCGATAGGTAAATGCGTCTATTTTCCCTTGGTTATTCAAGCGCCGCTGTACATCCGCTGCCAAAGCTTCCACTGAAGGCTGGGTATCGACATATACCACCAGGTCAAACTGGGTTTTTTCCCTTGGGAAATGAAAGGAGAACCGGTCCTTGCCGTCCCCTCCGGTAAGCTCATAGCCTTCAGGAAGATCGAGGCGAAAACCCCAGGTAGCGGAAGCCAGGGGGGAGGCGGCCAGCAACCAGGGAGACCAGGAGAACCAGAGCAAAAATAGGAGGTTCCGCAGGATCAACCAGGCGGGATGCTTTTTGCATATCATGATAGTATAAGTTTCGGCCATTTGAACGTACCTACTATTCCCTATTACCGTTTCTCTTACGATTTAAATACGCTATAGTTAAGAAAACCAAGGGTAAAGCGTGAAACGTATAGCTGTACTGTTTGAAAATGATTACTGCATCGTCCTCAATAAACCGGCAGGGCTTCCAGTGCAGGGAGGAGCGCGGGTAGGGGCCTCTCTGGATACCATCCTGGGAGCAGCCTGGTCCCCCCGGCCGCTGCTGGTCCACCGACTTGATAAGGATACCTCGGGTATCATCCTCGTGGCAAAAAACCGGGAAGCGGCGGCCTTTTTTGCCGCCTTATTTGCCGGGAAAAAGGGAATCCGTAAACAGTACCTCGCGGTTTGTGCGGGTAGGCCCCTGCAGGATACCGGTACCATACGGCTCAGCCTGGAGGTGAGAGGAAGGGTGAAGCCATCGGAAACGCACTATACCAGGCTTTCCGGAGACCGGGATTTTTCGCTCCTCTCCCTGGAACTCGGTACGGGCCGTATGCACCAGATCCGCCGGCATTTGGCCCGGATTGGGAACCCGGTCTTGGGGGATGCTACCTACGGCGACTTCGCGCTCAACAAGGAGCTCCACAAAACCAGAGGGCTTACCAGGCTCCTGCTCCATGCCTCACGGCTCAGCATCTCCACCGGGGAACCTCCCTTTGGGTTTTCCCTGGATATGAGCGCCCCGCTGCCGGAGTATTTTTTTTCGATTATTTCGCGTCCGGCTTATTGATGATGAGGACCCGCATACCCCGCAGGTACGCTTTATACTGAGCGAACCTACCTGCAACAGTATGGCGCCGATGCGGCCTATGGTCAGTTTTATAGAAAAAAATAGAAAAAAGAAAAAATACGGGAGGCCCAGGCCCCTTGAAAGGGTTATCGGCGTTTATAAACCCTTGGCCCGTGAGCGACTTATGGTCGCTAGAGCAAAAGTATGACTCGGTCATGCCCTGTGGGGAGCACTGCAGGATAAACCTCGACAAACGCGGACCCAGGCCTAGTCACGATACCGTAGCCGTACCGGACTCGCGATAAACGCCTCTCGGTGTACCTTGGTTATCCGGAAAAGCTCAACGCTGATAAGCTGGGTACAGAACGCAAATGCGTGGGTCCCGATCTTGCTCACACTGCTGGGGATGCTCACCTCGGCTAATTTGGTATGGGCAAAGGCGTATTCTCCAATATCCCCCACCCCACGGGGGATGCTCACCGAACGTACGGGGGTCTCGGTGAAGGCCTTATCCCCGATGACCCGCAAACCAGAAGGGATCGTATACTGGGCATCGGGTTTGCTCCGGGGATACGCAATCAGGGTCTGCAGGGACTTATCAAACAAGACCCCGTCCTTACTGGCAAAACAGGGATTTTCCGTCGCTACGGTAATGGCCTCGAGGCTCTTGATGGCAAATGCCCCCTCATGAATATCGGTAACCGTAGCAGGGATGCTCACCGAGGTAATTTAGTATGGGCAAAGGCGTATTTTCCGATAACCGTAACTCCTTCGGGAATGATTATGGAACGCAGCTTGACTCCATAAAAGGCTTCCTTCCCAATCGTGGTAATCCCTTCGGGGATCACCAAAGCATTCTCTGTTCCGGTGTACTTCACCAATAGGCTCCCTTCAATGCTAAAGGGATCACTACTGATAGAAAGATCGATAGTTTCTTGCATATAAAACGCCCTTGTTATTTTTATTAGTGGGTGATCTAATAAAATATGATAACTCATTCCTTATAGTATAGCAATAACTCAAGAAAATTAAACGCTTGGGCTAACACGGCAAAAAACGTGTCCTCCCAAAAGACTAAAATCTCGGCTTTGCCGGGGGATCCAAAAGGTTTGATCGTTGCGGGAGCAATACAGGTAGTAGCTATGGTACCAGTAGGAACCATGACCGCCATAAAGCATGTTGGACAGAAAAGCAAATCTAAAAAAATCTCCAAAAAGTAAGATGAAACCACAAAAACCGCATGGAGCGGTTCACCAAAACAATCCCCCGGCTTTGCCGGGGTGATTGACTATCTTCATTCCTTATAGGATAGAGAATCACGTTGATTTCTTTTCCCGTGGGAGTTTTTGTCCAACCATTTCAGATTCCTATTTCCTGGCTCCATGGAGAAACAAACAGGGTAACTGCAGCCTTACTATGCCTCAGGTGAAAGTCGAATCTATCCTCATGCGTTATAATTGAGACCGTTCCAAAATCTGACATTTTGAAACTGCCTCAATGAGGAACATATAAGCACATACCCATCATCCCTGGTGGGTCACCGCCTTATTCCAAGCCGCTGAGGACATCTTCCAGCAATTCCGCGGCTTCGATCTCCCGGTTCAATATCCGGTACAGACCGGTGCAGATGGGCAGCTTCAGTTTGTATTTTTCCGCAAGGACCTTGACGTACTTTGCCGCAGCCGCACCCTCAGGCACATACCCGATTTCATTGATCCGGTCCAGCAGATCTTCCAGGTTCGCGAAGGGTTTCAGGATCTGCTTTTCGATGATTTCCCGACCAAAGCGGCGGTTCCGGCCAAAGGCGGAACGGCAGGTAACATCGAGGTCGCCTACACCGGAAATAGAGGTAAAGGTTTCCGCATGGGTGGCCCCCATGGCGCGGCCCAGATATTGAATCTCGTTCAAGCCCGCGGCAAGCAACAGTGATTCCGTACCATCTCCGAACAAAGCGGCCTTGTCGCGAAGCTCTGGGGGGAGCGCCCCGCCGGTCTTTAAGGCCCCAAGGATACCGAAGGCAATGGCAATCACGTTTTTGGTCGCCGCCGCTACTTGCACCCCCCGAATATCAAAGGAAGAGAATACCATAAGCTGCCTGCTCTTTAAGAGGTCTCTGAACCGTATGGAGTTCTTGGGGTTTTCACTGGCCGCGATAAGCCCGGTGATCTTGCCCTGGGATACCTCTTCCGCATGGCTGGGACCGGCGATATAGACCAAGCCATGACGATAGAACCCCGGCAGGTAATCCTCCAGCGTTTCCAGGATAAGCCGGGGGCCTTTGGGGGAAGGGAGGAAGCCCTTGGTCAGCACCGCGATGGCGGTCTCGCCTTCCCGGATGGAAGGGACCAGGAGGATCGGTTTCACCGTCTCTAACAGGTAGAGCGAGGGAATAGCCAGGATCAGGAATTGCTTGTCCGATGCGGCTTCGAGGATATCCGAACTGGCCTGCAACCCGGGGGGTAGGGTAACCTCCGGTAAATACCGGGGATTCCGATGCTCTGTGGTAATGGCTTGTGCCAAGGCTTTCCCCCGGCACCAGAGGGTTACAGCTTTACCCTTATCGGCAATGACCTTGGCTATGGCGGTACCCCAGGCCCCGGCGCCCAGGACCGCAATGGACGTACTCATACCATTTTCTCCTTTTCCCCCGTTCCGCACGGAAACTCCTCCGGGGGCGTATACCCCGGTACGCAAACCCTATAAGACATACCGCATCCTCTGGTGCAATCCAGGACCTAGTATACCTTCCTCCTCAACAAGATACAACAGTCCAGCCATAGGCGCTGTACTTGACGAGATGGTTCGATAAAGGGGCATACACCCATTTTTTCTTATGGTTCCCCTTGTCCTGGGAATAAAAAGATCGTATATTAATAATAACAATACTTATTACTATTTTGAATATTTTAGTTATGCCTGGTACAGAAAGAAAATACAGTAAGCAGCGGGAAGCGATTCTCCGTATGATCCGATCAACCGCCTCCCATCCCAGTGCCCGATGGGTGTACGAACACTTAAGACCCGTTATCCCCGGTCTTTCCCTGGGCACCGTATACCGTAATATTAACCTGTTCCTTGAGGAAGGTTCGGTGGTGTCTATCGGGATCGTGGAGGGAGAAGAACGGTTTGATGGCTCGGTTATGCCCCACCCGCATTGTATCTGTACTGGTTGTGGCGCGGTCTTGGATCTGCCGGGTACGCTTCCGCTGGATTACGGTATCGATCTTCCCCGGTCTGAAGGGCCTGTGCATGAGGGCTTCCAGATTGATTACCAAAAAACGGTGTTTTATGGGCGCTGCTCCCGGTGTATAAATACATGAAAACTACGGCATTTGCTGTTAGTATTATAGTAGATTACTTTTATAATGGAGAGTATACGTATGAAAAAATTTGTGTGTATCGTCTGCGGTTACGTTCACGAAGGGGACAAGGCTCCTGACTTCTGTCCTACCTGCAAAGCCCCGGCTTCCAAGTTCAAGGAGCAAATTGCCGGGAGCGCCTATGCTGCGGAGCATGTGGTTGGGGTCGCGAAAGGGGTTGAGGAAGATATCCTCACGGATCTACGGGCCAATTTCAACGGCGAATGTTCCGAAGTGGGTATGTACCTGGCCATGAGCCGGGTTGCCGATCGGGAAGGCTATCCTGAAATTGCCGAGGCCTATAAGCGTTACGCCTTTGAGGAAGCGGAACATGCGGCCAAATTCGCGGAACTCCTGGGTGAAGTCATCACCACCAGCACCAAACGCAACCTGGAACTCCGGGTTGAAGCGGAGCAGGGGGCGTGCGCCGGCAAGACCGATCTGGCAAAACGGGCCAAGGAACGGGGTTACGATGCCATCCATGACACGGTCCATGAAATGGCGCGGGATGAAGCCCGTCATGGTTCCGGATTCAAGGGCCTCTTGAAACGGTACTTCTAAGCCGCTACTCAGGCTGCGTTCTCTTCTGAACGCGGCCTTTGGGAGAGTCGGAAACGCAGAACCATGGGTTTTCGGCTCCCTTCGAATCCGCTGGGAGGCTTAAGGGGTTGCGGCCTGCGTGGTAACCCAGGAACCCAAGGGCAAGGTTATGAAAAACACTCCACACCGCAACCGTACCTTGTCCAATGACGCCCTATACGAGTGAGGTCATCGTACAACGATTATGACGCTTTTTTACGTGGGATTGTCTTATGGGTCAATCCAAAATTCAGAACTACACCAGGAGGGCCGCCGCATCCTCCGATGCCTTGATCAGCAGGCTTCACCTGTTGAAAGTCCTCTGGAGATCGAAAACGGGGGAAGACCCTACTTCGGGGATCACCATGCGGATTTCAGCATAAGCCACACAAAACAGGCGGTAGCGGTTTCCTATCTCACCTCCGACCCTGCCCCGGCAGGGCCGTTGTTCCGTACGGGCTGCGATATTCAGTACCTACAGCCTCAAAAATCCTCTGGCGCCCTAGGGTCCTTTTTTTTCCATGCCTCGGAACGGGATTTTCTTGCGGCTTCTGCCTCCGAAGCCGAAGGGCTCCACCGGTTCTTCAGGATCTGGGTCTTAAAAGAAGCGTACCTCAAGATCCGGGGACTTTCGGTATTTGATATGCGCCGCTGTCCGGCCTTCAGCTTTGATGACCCGGCTGCGGGAAAATATGGTTTTCCCGAAGATGATACAGAGGCAACAAACCTGGAGTTCTTTTTATACGAAACTGGTTCTTATGCCCTGGGGGTCTGCCGGGAAATCGGGGAGGCGGGGATATCCCTCGAGCCTGAAGTACGCTGGTTTTCCCCGGAAACCCTGCCGCTTAACCGCGTCGCGAAGATAAAGGCCGCCGTAAGTTCTGTAAAACCCTAAGGTCAAAGCTATGAACCGGGGTAACGTACTGCGGCTCAAGTCGTGGATGCCTTAAACTCGTCCGTATACCTCCCGAACCGCGCCGCTCGCACGTAAAAAAATAATAACCTAGAAAAATGCTTGATTTATTCCGAGGGGAAAGATAGGCTTATAAGTATGTTTCTATCTGTGCCGAATACGGTTTCTCCGATATGTATCCTAAAGGAAAATGAGGCGCACTTAGTTGAAGAGATTGAGGCATATCTTGCTGGCAAATATCCCGAAGAAAGTAAACTCGTCAAAGAGCGGTTTCGTTGCCTGCAGGGGCTGGGGGACGCCATCTCCCAATACCCTTCGGTACGGGCAACGCAGATCATGCGCGGGGAACATCGGAGTGAGGAAAATTTAATCGAAGCCCTCTCAAGTTTTTCCTCTACCTCCCACTTATTCCATATTCCCACCCGGGTGGTGGCTACCCGGAGTTTTTTGGTGGCCAAATTTCATGCTTTTTCCATGCTTTCCATACTCGTGCGGGATGTCCATACCTTCTATTCCTCCCTGCGGCGGGTGTTGCTGTCGGTGGTTTGTACCCTCATGGCGGAAGAGGTCTATTTTTCCTGTTTAGAGGACACCGCCTTCACCCAGGATACCAAGATCAGTCTGGCCAATGACCTCATTTCCCTGTGGGATAGCGGCAGGGACCCCCGCACGGTCCGGCATCTCCCCGCGTTAGAGTCCCTCTGGTTAGCCCGGGACGCGGCGCCTCCCTCGTTTGGAACCATGGAGGGATCCAGTGAACTGATCCGTATTTCTATGGATATGGGGAAAGATTGGCATGGATTTCTCGTGCAGGAGGCGGATCATAGTGAAACTAGATGGGCCTTGGAGGAATTCCTCTTCGGCCTTTCCTATGAGGAGATCCTCAAGGTCCGTTCCCGGCTGGCCCGTTTCGGCATCTCCGCAGTGGGCCGGGATGAGGTCCGTTCCTACATCGGCAACCAACCTGCTTATCGCACGGTAAAGGACGCGGACCCCCGGACTATCTATGATTTTTATATTGATCGCCGGGACGCAGCGGTTTTTCGCAAACGCCTTGCCTTGCCCGGACCGCAACGGACCTTAGAAGAGCTCTACTTGAAATACCTCATCACCATTGAATAAAGCCGCTGCGTGGTGGGCGCCGGCTTATTGCTGATCATACGTTTCTTGTTCATCCTGGATATACTCAAGTCCAATACCTGCTTTTTGGAACATGGCCTCTGAATCTCCCGCGTCATGGTACCGCCGCTGGCAAACCACCCGGCGGATGCCGCAGTTAATGATGAGCATGGCGCAGGTTCTACAGGGGGTCATGCGGCAATACAGGGTGGCTTCTGCTATGGCAATACCCCGTTTCGCCGCTTGGCAGATGGCGTTTTGCTCCGCATGAACCGTCCGTACGCAATGGGTGGTAACACTTCCATCTTCGTGGATCATCTTTTTAAGCTGATGCCCCACCTCATCGCAGTGGGGCATTCCAGCCGGAGCCCCCACATAACCGGTTACGAGGATCTGGTTGTCCTTGGCTATGACGCAGCCCGAACGCCCTCGTCCGCAGGTGGCCCGCTTGGAAATGGAGTTACAGACCTCCATAAAATACTCGTCCCAGCTTGGCCGCTGGTATGGTGTTTCTTCCATGATGCTTATTGTAACCTCAGGAACCTTCATGTACTATAGGGGAGAGGAGTTCTTATGAAAAATCCCTCCTTTCTAACGGTTTGTATGAACCCAAGCCTCCAAAAGACCCTCGGTTTCTCCCGGCTTACCCAGGATGCGGTGAACCGCACCGGAATGCATCGCCTGGATGCTTCAGGCAAGGGGGTGAATGTAAGCCGGGTGTTGACCCAATTAGGAAAACCCAATCGCCATCTGACCTCGCTTGGGGGGATCCTGCGGCCCTTGTTTCTGGACCTCTGCGCCCAAGACGGTCTTTCCGTGGAATGGGTGGAGAGCGGAAGCCCCATCCGCTTCTGTTATACCCTCATACAAGACGCTGACCAAAGCGTTACCGAACTGGTGGAGGAATCCGAGCCAGTTACCCCGGGAACCGAGGAACGGCTCCGGCTAGCCTATACCGGACTGCTTCCGGCATATCAATGGGTCATCATTTCCGGTACCAAGGCCGCAGGGTTCTCTGATGCCTTGGTACCCTGGATGGTTCGCAAAGCCAAGGAAGCGGGCAGGCAGGTGATCCTGGATCTCCGGGGAAGGGACCTCATCAACAGTCTTGGGTATTATCCCGATATTATTAAGCCTAACCTGCTGGAATTTATCGAAACTTTTGCCCCGGAGCTGCGGGCGGAGGTGCAAGAAGATCGTATACGAAGCCCTATTCAGGATCTGTGCCGTGAACTAGGCAAGCACTACCAATGCGGGATCGTGCTTACCCGGGGGGATCGGGACATCTGGTTCTCCGAATCCGATCGGTTTGCCGCGTATGCGGTTGAGGCCCTCAAGCCGGTCAATACCACCGGTTCAGGGGATGCCTTTACCGCAGGTCTTGCGGCTGCCCTGGGGGAGGGCGCTCGGCTGGAGGCTGCGGTTGCCGAAGGTGCCCGCTGCGGCAGGCTCAACGCAGGGCTTTTCAAGGTCGGGGTGATAGCAGCAGTTCCCGTTCGTTCTGGTACATAGGCCGGTGTTTTCCAGCGATAAACCCAGAGCGCTGTTCGGGTGGCGCGAGTTTTTTTATAATGCCCTCCTCGCATTTTTCTTTTTTTTCCTAAGAATTTATCCGTGAATAAGATTGAGCCGATACATAAACCATAAAACGAGTAACGGTGCCGGGATACAATCCTGGATAGTGCCAGAGGAACTATGGAAAGGGGCGGAACCGCTTATCCCTAAACAGAAGCGGAACGAAAGGAACACCTAGCATCGGAAGCCCGGCGAATGCTGGAAGCCATCTTCTGCTGATGCGGTCTTTAGCCAAAGAGCAGCCAATACAAGGCATAATACACCGGTGCGGCGAGGCTTATGGAATCAATGCTGTCCAGCACCCCCCCGCGGCCGGGCATGAGGCTTCCGGAATCTTTCATATTCACGCTTCGTTTCAATGCGGATTCCCCCAGGTCTCCCAGGCAGGCGGCTGTGCCGGATACCAGTCCCAAGAGGATGCCAGCCCCTGCCGCGGGGAAGCGGCTTGAACTAAAGGCTTCGGGTATAAAAAAAACCGCCCCTAGTCCAACGATGATAGAAGCGGTGAGTCCTCCGATAAAG
>JAISPY010000295.1 GCA_031274565.1 Treponema sp. | reverse complement strand
GGGAAAACGTATAACCCATGGAAATCGCTGCATTCAGAGCAGTAATGACCAAAAAAGGGTCCCCGCTGAACCTATTGAAAAAATAATTACGGAGTATACAACGGATCGCAAAGGCTGTCTGCGGTCTAAGGAGATATGGTTTTCCCGCTTGAATCTCACCTCTGGATGGGCCTGCAACATTTTGAGGGTAAATTCCTTTTCTTTTTCCCTTCCCTAAAATCTTAAGGAGTTCCGGCTTTTTAGTACACCCGTTACAATCGCAGTACATGCAGGTTTTCGGCAAATCCCGTCTATTCCCAATCGTATGCGCTGCTCCAATCAGTTAGTCCCTTTCAAGTCAGGGATGCGCCCCGGGCCAACAACCTTGCAGGTCCCCTGCTAAAATCCACGGGTCCGCTCCATGCTGAACGAACCGTTCCTGCAGCACGCAGCTTACCGTTGCCGGCCTCGGGCCAGTTTATAGGGTGAAGCAGAAAAAATAGGAAAAACCAGGGCCGGCGCATATAAACAAAAGAGTCCGCGAATGACGCGAATTAACGCGAATTATGGAAGGACCACCGTTCTTAATGCGCAAAAATGAGCGGGTATTAAAGATAAAAAATCCACCGATTACGCTGATTGAGGACCCGCGCAGCAATACCATGATCATGAGGTCATGGTATTCTGCGCGGGTCCTTCACGGATTTTAGCGCGTGATTCCTTCTTAATTCGTGTAATTCGCGGACAAAAATTTTTATGTACGCGAACCCTGGGGGAAAAACCGAAATGGTTCGGTTATCCTGCCTTCACTGGATAAGCCAGGCAATACTGTAGAAGAGGTATATATGCGCAGGATAGAAAATATAGAAAAAGTACTTGCTCCCGCGTCCCCGCTGTCCGTTATATAACCATATCGGCACTACGGCGGTTCCCATGAGCCATTGGGCATCCCCGGTGGTAAGGGCTGCAAAAACACTGACGAGCACTACCAGTCCTATTTGGGCAATCCGGAACCGCTGCAGGACATAAAACAAGACTCCCATGAGGACCAGCACGAATCCGCCCTCCACGATGATAGGATTGGGGATCATGAACAGTACTGCGATCAACCAGTACGGGAGTATGGCCTTTGAAAGGATCACCACCAGGCCAAGCCCCACGAGCACCGGCAGGAGCATCCCTCCTAGGACCAGCAGGATGCTTCCTGTTTGGCGCTTGGTACTACTGGTACGGAGACGGTCAACCAGCGCCATATAAACCGTGGCCATGAAAAGGGTTCCAAACATGTTATTGATAAGCGCCACCGATTCCAGGGGCATGCAAGAGGAAAGGACCCGCGATAGGACCGTCATCAAGCAGGAACCTATCAGAAGCCGCAGCATATACCCTTTTTTGTTGCGGGTATGATAAAAGCCCTCGGCACAGAGGAACAGAAATAAGGTTGCCACTGGACGGCCAAACCAGTTGAACCAGTCCGGAATCCCTTGGGTATAGAACATCTGATGCAGATGATCCATGACCATAAGGATAAGCGCGATGACTTTAATCGTACTCCCGGAAATCAGACGCCACGGGTTCTGCGTATCGTGAAAACCCGTTGGTTTTACAGGTACCATATATTACCATTTTTTTTACTTACTTATGCGAAAGCAAACTACGCTATAACAAGAATATCCCTAAACCGCTTAAGGTGCGGTAGGGATTTTTTTACGGGGGCTTACAAAAACCGTGAGCCTCTAAAAATTCTCTTGAATTTTTAGAGGCTCCGATCCTCGTTCATCCGGGAAAGTTTATAATGCTTCCCATCCTGATTCCCCGCTTCCTTCCGATTCCTGATCTTTTACTTTTTTGGTCCGGGGTTTTCGGGGCTTTTTCTCGATAATTTTTTCTACAGGAGCAGTCTTGGCGACGCTTCTCTTGACCGTGGTTGTGGTTTTGCTTGCGGCGACGGCTTTGGCCGTCGGTTTTTTAGCTTTGGGTATCTGCTTTATGACATCCGCTAATTCCGTATCTTTGTCTAATTCCGCTAGATCAAAGGTGGTCTGCAACTCAACCCAATACTGCACCGTGGTATTGAAGTACTTGGCTAAACGCTTGGCAATATGCAGGCTTATCTTGGCCTTATTGCTGACTATCTGCCGGATCGCCGACACACTCATCTGAATGTCTTCCGCCAATTGGGTCGGGTTGACTTGGTACTCCTCCAGGAGGTCCCGTAACACGTCTCCCGGTAGTAATACTGCTGATTTCTTCATGCTTAAAGCTCCTTGTACGTTTTCTTTGTGATAGATTAGATTCTATAACCAAACACTGCGCTTCGTCATGATCTTTGTAATGATCATAGAATAGCTCTCTATATAATACGATCTTTTCACTAATATTACTAGCCCCTTTTTATCCGTATTATGCTTATTTGAGCAAATTTTTTCAGGGAATTTTTTCGGGAATAGAGAATATAAATAATACCGGGAAGGTCCCGTGAAACAGCAACTTCGCAGCCGCACCGGTGCAGCGGTTTTGGATCGCCTGAGCGCAGGGTAATTGACTAAAAAAATCATAATTACTAGTATATATAGTGCGTATAGGGTATATTTATAGGAATGCTAGGGTTTCCCGAGCATGACCTGCGTAGAGCGTAAGGGGACTAGTCAAACTCGGGGTGGTTTTTGGATGGCCCTCATTACAAGAGAGAGTAAATCATATACTAAGGAGCGACTATGGCTGAACGGCGGATTTATATTGATTATAACGCGACTACCCCGCTCAAGGAAGCGGTCAAGGCGGGGATGATACGGGATTTGGATGTCTACGGAAACGCTTCGAGCATGCACAGTTCAGGAAGACTGGCCCATGCCCGGGTTGAAGCAGCGCGGCGAGCGGTAGGGGAACTCTTGGGCGCGTCTCCTGAGAACATCATCTTTACCTCCGGCGGATCCGAATCCAACAACACGGTTTTCCAGACCATGCGGCGTCTTGCTTCCGGCCCGGACGGACGGCTTGTATCCCAAGGCAGAACCGAAATCATCACCACCAGTATCGAGCATCCCTGTGTCCTCAATTCTGCGGCGTTCTTACAAACCCTGGGATTTACGGTGCACTTTCTGCCGGTGGATCCCTATGGTAAGGTGCGGCTCGATGCCCTCAAAGCGGCCTTAAACGAGCGGACCCTGTTTGTGTCGGTGATGATGGCCAATAACGAAATCGGGACCATCCAAGATATCCGGGAAATTACCGCGCTGGTGAAGGCTGCCGGGGCCTGGATGCACACCGACGCGGTGCAGGCGGTGGGAAAGATCCCGGTGAACGTGGCTGAACTGGGGGTGGATTATCTCACCCTATCGGCCCACAAGATCTACGGACCCAAGGGGATAGGCGCCCTGTATATCAGAAAAGGCGCGCCCCTCTTTCCCCTCATCCACGGCGGCCACCAGGAAGATAGTCTGCGGGCAGGGACCTACAACAACATCGGTATCCTAGGCTTAGGGACCGCAGCGGAACTTGCGGCAGGGGAAGTGCATCGCTACGGTACAGAAATAGCGGCCCTCCGGGAGCAGCTGCGGGATGGACTGCTTGCCAGGGTGCCGAACATCACCATAAACGGCCATCCCCAAGAGGTACTGCCCAATACCCTCAATGTTTCGTTCCCTGGCGCGGAAGGAGAATCGATTCTGCTCTCCATGGACCTTAAGGGTATTGAAGCCTCCACCGGTTCCGCCTGCGCTTCAGGCAGTCTTGAGCCTTCCCATGTGCTCATGGCTATTGGGGCAGGACCTGAGCGTGCCCACGGCTCGATACGGTTTAGTCTCGGCTGGGGGCTTACTGCGGAGGATATTGAGTATATCATTGAAACCGTGCCGCCTATCATCGAACGGCTGCGGGCCATGTCAACGATAGTATAAGAGAAACAGTATAAGAGAGAAACCATGCGGAACCTCGGGGAGCCTCCTGCAAAAAAGCAGCGGTTCCCCGTTACCGTAAGAAGAGAGGAACCTACTATGACTGATTGGTTGTATTCAGATACGGTGAAGGATCACTTCACCAATCCCCGGAACGTGCTCTTAGGGGATGAAGCGAGTTTTCCCGCCAATGCCCGGGGGCAGACCGGAAATATTAAATGCGGGGATCAGATGCTGATGCTCCTCAGCATACAGGATGACATCATTACTGATGTGCGGTGGAAGACCTACGGCTGCGCCAGTGCCATTGCATCCACCAGTATGCTTTCCGAGCTCATCAAGGGCATGAACATTACAGAGGCCTACACGATTCGGCCCGAGGACCTGGTAGCAAAACTCGGGGGCTTGCCGGATTACAAGATCCACTGTTCGGTCTTGGGGGATAAGGCCCTGCGGTCGGCCATCGACGATTACCTGGCCAAGACCGGCAGGGCAGGGCTTCTTAAGGAAGCGTCCACGGAGATTTGCCATTGCCTGGGGATCACCGATAAGGACCTGGAAGCTGCCTTTCATAAGGGGGCGCACACCTGGGAAGCGCTGCAGCAGGCCACCAAGATAGGGACCGGCTGTGGCACCTGCAAGGGGAAGGCCCTGGAACTACTCCACGAGTTTATCCACCTCTACGGGATGTAGGGCAGATACCGCATATCTGCGGATAGACACGAATTATCCCGAAGGCGTGGTGTTACGCCATGCTTGGCGGATCAAAAAGTGTTGCGCATTGACCGCGCGATGGGTATGGCCGAGCTTGCATTTTTTCTGGTGCAGATAGGCGGCAGTAGTACGCACGGCCTCTGGGCGGCGCGGGAAAAGCAGCGCCCAGTATAAACGCATATTTTTCTATTTTTTCTATAGCATAGGCCGCACAAAGTCCGGCTCGTTCCGCAGGAACGGCCTGCTCAGTTTTTTCTATAAATGAAGGGTGTGGGGCAGGAATAAGGAATTATACAGTGCTATGGGTTTATCCTGCTCTAGGCATGAACCTTCCTGAGTATATATACTAAAGGCATTATGGAAAAGCAAAGGGCTCACTGGGCCGATGAGACTGCGGCAAAGATAATCCGGGAGAAAGGCGAGAAGGGGTGTTATACCTGCGCTTCGGGGATCACCCCTTCCGGGACCGTTCATATCGGCAATTTTCGGGAAATCATATCGGTAGATTTGGTGGCCCGGGCCTTGCGGGACCTGGGTAAGCAGGTGCGGTTCATCTATTCCTGGGA
>JAISPY010000293.1 GCA_031274565.1 Treponema sp. | reverse complement strand
AAATGCCGTGATCCTGAAGTACGCTTGGGAGGTACGCTCTAAGGGAGGCCCTTTTTCTTTAAACCCTGGAGGCGCCGGGGTATTTGCAAACTACCTTATAATAGATACCATAGCAAGCGAGGGGTACCCTACCCTTCAATCGCGTATAGAGCAAAGGATGCTATGGTGGAGCAAGTGGAAAGAATAGAAAAAATTAAAAAAGTACTGGTCCTCGGTTCTGGGGGACTTACCATTGGACAGGCCGGGGAATTCGACTACTCCGGTTCCCAGGCACTCAAGGCGCTGCGGGAAGAGGGTATCAAGACCGTACTCATCAACCCCAACATCGCCACCATCCAAACCAGCGAAGGCATGGCAGACGCCACCTACTTTCTGCCCCTCACCCCTGAATATGTGCGGCGCATAATCGAAAAAGAACAGGTTGACGGGATCCTCCTGGCTTTTGGAGGACAGACCGCCCTCAACTGCGGGGTGGCCCTTGCCCGGGAAGGGCTGCTGGATGCCTACGGGGTCAAGGTCCTGGGAACTCCGGTACAGGCCATTGAGGATACGGAGGATCGGGAACGGTTCGTGAGCCGGCTGAACGAAATCCGCGTCAAGTCTCCCCGGAGTATCGCGGTTACCAGCGCCCCTGATGCCGCTGCCGCTGCCAAGGAAATCGGCTACCCGGTGATGGTCCGGGGAGCATTCGCCTTGGGCGGGGCAGGCTCAGGGATATGTCGTAATGCACGGGAACTGCAAGTCCGGTGTGACCAGGCCTTTTCGAAAACCAGCGAAATTCGTTCCGCCCCCCAGGTGCTGGTAGAAGAGTGGCTCGGAGGCTGGAAGGAGATCGAATACGAGGTGGTCCGGGATGCCTATGACAACTGCATCACGGTTTGTAACATGGAAAACTTCGACCCTCTGGGAATCCACACTGGGGAGAGCATCGTAGTGGCCCCTTCTCAAACCCTCACGGACTCGGAATACCATAAACTCAGGCGCATTGCCCTTGAGGTGATCCGGCACTTGGGGATTGTAGGGGAGTGTAATATCCAATACGCTCTGGATCCGGCGTCAGAGGATTACCGCATTATCGAAGTAAACGCCCGACTTTCCCGGAGTTCCGCGCTGGCCTCTAAAGCAACCGGGTACCCCTTGGCCTTTGTGGCCGCGAAACTCGCCCTGGGTTTCTCCCTTACGGAAATTGAGAACCGCATCACCCGGGTAACCCGATCCTGTTTCGAGCCTGCCCTGGATTACTGCGTGGTCAAAGTGCCCCGCTGGGACCTCACTAAGTTCAAACACGCAGAAACCCGCATCGGTTCTGAGATGAAGTCCGTAGGAGAGGTCATGTCCATAGGCCGCACCTTTGAAGAGGCCCTCCAGAAGGCCCTGCGTATGACCGGTATCGGCGCGCCAGGGCTTGCCGGAGAGGATAGTCTTCTAGGAACAATAGGGGAAATAGGAAAAACAGGGAAAAACGGGATTGGCCCCCGGGAAATCCGGGAGGCCCTGAGCAAGCCCACGGATCGGCGGATATTTGTCATCTACCGGGCGCTCTCTGAAGGCTGGTCCATAGACCGGATCCACCGGCTCACCAAGATTGACCGCTGGTTCCTCGCCAAAATCGCCCGTATCCTGGAAACCGAAAAGACCCTGAGGAACCTAAGCGCTGCGGAAGGGGAAGAACCAGTGCCGCGCTTATCCTTTGAGGTGCTGGCGAAAGCCAAAGGGCTGGGCTTTTCTGACGCCCGGATCGGCGTATTGACGGGCCGGTCAGAGCTTACGATCCGGGCGCTCCGGGAAGAGTACCGCTTGCGGCCCCGGATCAAACAAATCGATACCTTGGCGGCAGAATACCCTGCCAAGACCAATTACCTCTACATGACCTATGGAGCGGCAGGGCTGGGAAGCGGCGCTCAGGATGATGCGGCCTCTGCGGGCCGGGGGGTGCTGATCCTCGGTTCCGGGGCCTACCGGATCGGGAGCAGCGTGGAATTCGACTGGTGCTGCGTCAATGCCGTGGAAACCGCCCGGAAGCTGGGCCGCTATACCATCATGGTGAACTGCAACCCCGAAACCGTCTCCACTGACTACGATATGTGCGACCGGCTCTACTTCGAGGAACTGAGTCTGGAGCGGGTCCTGGACATCTATGAACGGGAACGACCCGAAGGGATCATCCTCTCTATGGGGGGGCAGACTCCCAATAACCTGGCTACTCAGCTCTACGATGCGGGGGTGCTCATCTACGGTACCAGCCCCCAATCCATTGACATGGCCGAAGACCGGAACAAATTCTCCGCACTCCTGGACGAGCTTGCCATTGAACAGCCTGCATGGAAGGAGCTTACTGATCTGCCTGCAGCCAAGGCTTTTGCCGCAAAGGTGGGGTACCCGGTGCTCATTCGGCCGAGTTACGTGCTCTCCGGGGCTGCCATGAATGTGGCCTGGGACGATGAGAGCCTTGAAACCTTCTTGAACCTCGCCGCGGATGTCTCCGCAGCGCATCCGGTGGTGATCTCCCAGTTCGTAGAGAATTCCAAGGAAATCGAAATAGATGCAGTGGCAAAGCGGGGGAAAATCCTCTTCCACGCCATTACCGAACACATTGAAAACGCCGGCATCCATTCTGGAGACGCCACGGTGGTACTCCCCGCCCAGCGGCTCTACATCGAGACCATTCGGAAGATCCGTAAGATCAGCGCCCGCATTGCCGAAACCCTGGATATAAGCGGGCCGTTCAACATTCAGTTTCTAGCCCAGCGGAATCGGGTCCGGGTGATCGAGTGTAACCTCCGGGCGAGCCGGAGTTTTCCTTTCTGCTCCAAGGTGAGCCGGGTGAACATGATCGAGATGGCGGTTAAGGCGATGCTGGACGAGCCGGTGCAAGCGGCTCCTGCGTCGGCGTTGGACCTGGAATGGGTGGGGGTCAAGGC
>JAISPY010000120.1 GCA_031274565.1 Treponema sp. | reverse complement strand
TTCTAGCACCGAATTGGAATCAAGCCGGCCGCAGGGGGGGGGGTGGCGTATATAAAGATTATCTCTCGTACACCTGGAACGTTTTTCACACGAAATCTCCTGGATAGTATAATCGTTAACGTTAAATAAGCTACTGTAGTAACATTCTATTAATAATGTCAAGCGCCCCCTAAAAGAAGGTTAGGGCATCGGCATTTACTTTGCTCATGTATGGTAGGATACGGAAATGCTGCACCACAGGGGGTACAGAAATACCTAATTCCTTATCCTACAAAGAAATACAATTTTACATGCGGCTACTCTGAAAAGAAGGTCAAGACGCAGTAGCCCTGTCCCGCTTTAATCGGGCATGTACATCTGATGGATCCTGTTTTGGTAGTGGCAGATAGGGGACGAGAAACGGGTTTCCTCTCCAAGAATATTCATGCTGCCGTCAGGTCTGATGCGGACCGTTACGTTGTCCCGGGGCCGGACCGTTGAAAAAGCCGGTTGCAACGATTTGGGCGACCGATCGGGTACTTGCCACCGGTTCCTCCTCTTGCTATACTTATACCATACGTTGTCAGTAATGAACAGCAAAATCCTATGGGGGGAAGTTCCTCGTAAAAAGCCAGGTTATTGAAAAATTTCGTAGTAAGGACCCGCGCAGCAATACCATGACCGAATGATCTTGTTATGGTGTACGTAATGAGAATAACATGCAGAGCATGTTATTCCTGCGCGGATCCTAATGCGCCCCTTTTTAATAGGTCTGAGACGCTTGGGGAGGTTATGATGTACAGTGTCGGTATAGCATATTTGCTTTGGCTTATATCAGGATGCGGAGCTTTGGGTTTCCATCGTTTTTATTTGGGAAAAATCCCGACGGGTATCCTCTGGATGTGTACCGGCGGACTGGGTATGGTCGGGGCCATTTACGATTTTTTTACCCTCCCTGGGCAAGTGCGGGAGGCGAATATTCGGAATGCTCTTTTTAACCACAGCAGTATGCAGTATCGACATAGGCCGCAGCACTGGCGGTATGCGTATGACGGGAATGCCCAGGTGGTCAAAGAAAAAGAAACCGTGGAACGGGTCATCCTCAAATTGGCCAAAGAGAACAAAGGTATTCTTACCGCCAGTGAAGTGGCCCTGGCGGCTAATATTTCCATGGATGAGGCAAAGAAAGACCTGGACGCCCTGGTTTCCAAGGGATTCGCGGAAATTCGGGTTCGTAAATCCGGTATCCTGGTGTATACCCTCCCGGAATTGATGGACACCGATTCCCCCCTCGAAGATTTTTAGCCGTCGGGAGGTTCTTCCGGCCAGTCCCCCACAAAACAGATCTCTGGTTCCAGATCTATCCCCCGGGCGCTTTTGACGTGGAGGGTGATGATGCGGACTAAGGCGCGGATATCCTGGGCGCGGGCATTGCCGGTGTTGATGATGATATTGCCGTGCCAGGGCGCCACTGCGGCCCCGCCGATCCGGAGGCCCCGTAAGCCTAATTCATCGATGATCTTCCCGGTGGGCTTGCCAAAATCCCGGTTGTTTTTAAAGGCAGAGCCTGCTGAAGGGAAACGGTAGTGGCCTTTTTGTTCCCGGTCCAGATGGTAGTGTGCCATTTCCCGCCGGATTGCCGCCTCGGGTCGCGGGCTTGTCCGCACCCGGACCGAGAGGATGAGGACCTCCCGGCGTTGGAAGGGGCTTTTCTTATAGCCGTAATCCTCCGGTTTATAGGGCGCAAGAGACCGGCGGAAGTGCTCATCCAGATATGCAGCGGCAACTAATACCTCGGAAACCGCTTTTTCATAGCACCGGGCGTTCATCCACAGCGCCCCCCCCAAGGACCCGGGCATACCCGCGAGGAATTCCAGCCCTCCCCGCTGGTGCACGGCCAAGGTTTCCAAGGCCGTATCGATCCGGGTGCCAGAGCGGATGATGGCTTCCTCCCCGGCAAAGCACGTCCCCGACCAGCCGCCGGTATCCAGAACAATGCCCCGGATACCCTGATCTGCCACTACCACATTCGCCCCGCCGCCCAAGATAAAGACCGGAATGGATGCAGCTTTGGCCTGACAGAGCAGGGATGCCCCATACTCAAGGAAACAGGCCGCTTCAGGCCTGATCCACAGATCCGCAGGCCCTCCCACCTTAAACGTGGTATGCAGGGCCAAAGGCTCGTCATACCGGAGATCTCCGGTAAAGCCCGTTTCCGTATTGATTTTTTCTATGAATTTCCGTAAGCTAACCATACTCATTTTCAGTATAGTAGCATATACGAGTCGCGCAAGCAGTAACGGAGGTTTCATGGCGCTTACCTTATTCAATACCCTAGGGCGGACCTTACAGCCCTTTGAACCCCTCAATCCAGGAAGAGTTGGTTTCTACGGCTGCGGTCCCACCGTATATAACTACGCCCATATCGGGAACCTCCGGGCCTATGTACTGCACGATGTCTTGGTCAGGACCCTGCGGCGGGCAGGCTTTACCGTAACTCATGTGATGAACATCACCGATGTGGGGCATCTCTCCGGAGATAACGACGAGGGGGATGACAAGATGCTCAAAAGTGCGGAAGAACGGGGGAAAAGCGTCAGGGAAGTGGCGGATCTCTATACCCAGCGCTTTTTCCAAGATACGGAACGGCTGAATATCCAGAAGCCCACGGTGATCTGTAAGGCTACCGAGCATATAGCCGATATGATTGCCCTCATCCAACGGATCGAGGAGCGGGGGTTCACCTATCGCGCCGGGGGGAACCTCTACTTCGATATCACCAAGTCTGCTGGCTACGGGGAACTGGGCAGACTGCGTCTGGATGACCAGAAGGTCGTGGCCCGAGTCGGAGCGGATGAAAACAAGCGAAACCCCCAGGACTTTGTCCTCTGGTTCACCAAGAGTAAATTTGAACAGCAGGCCATGGTATGGGACAGCCCCTGGGGGCGGGGCTATCCGGGCTGGCATATCGAATGTTCCGCCATGAGCATCAAATATCTGGGGGAAACCTTTGATATCCATGCCGGGGGCATCGACCATGTGTCCATCCATCATACCAATGAGATTGCCCAAAGCGAAGCCGCCACAGGGAACCATCCCTGGGTACGGTACTGGATCCACAACGAATTCCTGGTTTTGGATAAGGGTAAGATGTCCAAATCCGCCGGGGATTTCCTGACCCTTCAAAACCTCATCGACGCAGGGTATGATCCCCTCGATTACCGGTATTTTCTTTTGGGTGCTCACTACCGGAACCAGGTGCAGTTTTCCTATGAAGCCCTGGAAAGTGCCCATAATGCCCGGAAATCCCTCCTGGATCGTATCAGAGATCGGATGAAAGCCCGGGGGGATCCTGCTCCCCCGCTTACCCAAGGCAAGGCCGAGACGTACCTCGCGGCTTTCAACGCCGCGCTGGAGGATGATCTGGCGACCCCTCGGGGTTTGGCCGAACTCTGGGGACTCCTCCGGGACCCTGCGGTAGGGGCTGAGGAAGCGCTTAAGGTGGCCTTCACCATGGACGAAGTATTGGGGCTTAACCTGGCAGGAGCAACGGAACCCCAGACCCCGACGGAAACTCCGGAGCAACGTATGGCGATTGAAGGATTGATCGCGGAACGGGCGGCGGCAAAAAAAGCTCGGGATTTTGCCCGAGCGGATCAGATCCGGCAGACCTTAAAAGAACAGGGCATTATCCTGGAAGACAGGCCCGCCGGAACGGTATGGCGGCGTGGGTAAAACCGGTCCCCTCCGCATACCGGCAGGGTGTAACGATTGAGGCCCCAACTTGTTTTTAGCTATGGATGATAAGGCATCTATGACGGAATTCCGTAGACTGTATCATACGGTATTCCCGATACTCTTTAGGGTTGCCTATCGTATTGCCAACAGCGAAGAAGCGGCGGAGGATCTGTGCCAGGAGGCTTTTTTTCGACTGTACGAAAAAAATATGGTTTTTCCGAATGCCGAAGAAGCAAAATATTGGCTTATCCGGGTAGTTAAAAACGCCGCGCTCAATTATGCTAAACGTAAAGAGCGGGAACGGAAGGCATATCAAAAGGCCTTCCGTGAGGATACCAGGGTTGCAGAGACCGGAGAGCAGGTGCTGATTAACCAAGAAACGCAGGTGGAAGTGCAGCAAGCCCTGGAAAAATTACCGGAAAATTTGCGTATTGTATTGATATTAAAAGAATATGGTGAGTTGAATTATAAAGAAATTGGACGTGCCTTGGGTATTAGTGAGGGAAATGTAAAAGTTCGGGTATTTAGAGCCCGGGAGCGCTTGGCCGGGCTTTTATCGAAGGATGGTTCACATGTGTCCTGATTATCAAATGCTGTCGGTATACCTGGATCGGGAGCTTCCTGCTCCATGGAAAGAAAAAATGGAGTTGCACTTGCAATCCTGTCCAGCATGCAGCGCCAAACTTGAACGGTTCAGGAACTGCTCGGAAGCCCTGGGGAAGCAGCCTATCGGCGTGGCAGTCGCACAGGATCGGGTGTGGCAGCATATAGCCCAGTGGGAACCCAAAACCTGGGGATGGAAACGGAGCCAAACCATCTGGCGCCGTACTTTTACGGTTCCCCTGCCGGCAGTGGCTGCAGGGGCGGCGTTCCTCATCATCGCCTTTGCCTTGACCCTGTTGCGACAGCCTGCGGCGACTCCGCCCCAGCAGGATACCATGGCCTCCGGGGAGCTGATGCATATGCAGGGCATCATCCCCACATCGGATATACATGAGGTGCTGCAATACCTGGGAAATCAGGATATGACGGATATGGTGATCATACGGCTTCCCGAAACCAGCAATTTCTCCGGTTCCGGGGAACCAACCATCCTGAGGGCTGCGGATTATTCTAGGAGAACCGGAAGCCGATGAGACCCCATGCGCTTTTAGGGCGAGTAACCCTCTTCGGCAGCCTGTTGTTGCTTGCTACTGGGGGAGCGACCCAAGAACCTGCTCTGGAAGAACTGTTGCCGGGTCTCAAAGAACGGGCGGTGGTCTTCGACATCATTGCCCGGGTAGTGGAGAAAAACCAAGAGGAGGTCTGGAATTCCTTCAATTCAAAGGTTACGATTCCGGGAAAGCCCGTGAGCTTGAAGCTCGTGGGCGCCAATATTTTGGTGGCAGTGCAATTCACCCCCTATTTTCGTGGGGACAAGCTCTTGATAGTCGCCCAGGGGCAGATATGGGTGGATATTCCTAACCAAGGCATCCAGTATCAGACAACCATCCAGACCATACCCCTGGAATTCGGGGAACGGATCTATTTCTTCCCCCTTGGTTCAGTGAATTCCGAAGAAGAGGCCCATATCGTCATACAACTGGAATTACATCCTTACCCAAAAGAGCAAACGGAACTTCCCGATGCTCAGGAACCTCCCGCCAAGGAGCCGCCGGGAGATACGGCTCCTCCCAAACAAAGTGATGAGACTCCGTTCTAAGCATACAGGGGCCTGGTATGTGCTGTTTTTGCCTTGGCTCTGGGCGGTTTTTTCTTCCTGTAAGGGAGACGCCCCGGTTATTGTCTCCCTGAATCCCCGGATAGGCATGAGCGGAGAGGTCCTCACCATTGTAGGGAGTAAGTTTGGGGCTGAACGGGATGCATCCTACATCACCATTGCGGGTATTCCCCCGACCACCTCCTCATACCTGAGCTGGCAGGATGATCGCATCACCCTGCGGATCCCGGAATTTGGCGCATCTGGGCTGGTATATGTACATCGGGAGGGCATGAAGAGTAATCCCCTGTTATTTTCAAACCGGGCGGCCATGCCGGAGTTGGTACAAAACCCGAATGTCGGTAGGGAACCCCTCATCAGCTCGGTAAAACCTGAATCCGGTTCCATAGGCTCCCTCATAACCATCCAGGGAAGCGGCTTCGGTGCTTCCCGGGAAAAAAGCGGGGTGTTCTTCACCTGGAATGCCGAACCCTCCCCCGGAGCGCCCATTGAAACCGCAGAACCGGAAGTGGTAGAGGTTTTCGAGATGGAATTCGGCTATGAGCTGTGGAGCGATCGGGAGATCCGCCTGCGGGTTCCTGACGGCGCGGTAAGCGGGGATCTCCTCGTGCGGACCGGCCGGGGAACTTCCAAGCCGGTCTCCTTTACGGTTACCGGCAAGCCGGGGACCAAAACCTTCAAAGAAAAACGGAGCTACACCATTGCCTATACGGTGGATATCCAGGTCCAGGAGGCGGAGGTCCCCAATACCTTGTACCTTTGGGTTCCTCATCCGGTTAGTTCCGCTTCCCAGCGGCAGGTTACCCTCTTGTCCCGCAACCGGGAACCTTTTGCGGAAAATTACCAGGGAACCACCCTCTTTCAATTAACCGATCTGGTCGCCCATACCAGTGTCCGTATAAGCCTATCCTACGTGGTTGATGTGTACGCCCTGGAAACCACCCTGAGGAGCCAGTCCATTCGCCCGGCCGGAGACTCCCCGATTCCCACGGTATATACCCTTCCTTCCGGGCTTATCCCTTCGGATAATCCTGCGGTGGCTGGGGCAGCGAATGACATCGTCGGCAGAGAGCGGAATCCCTATGAAAAAGCCCGGAAACTATACGAATGGCTCATCAATGCCGGGGGAATCCAGAAGACCCCGCTCCATAACAGCGCCCTGGAAGCGCTCGCGGAAAAACAGGCGGATGCCTATTCGGGAGTACTCCTCTTCTGCGCCCTGGCCCGAGCGGTGGCTATACCGGCCATTCCGGTTTCCGGGGTGCTTATAAACCGCAGCCGCTCATCCAGCCGTCATTACTGGGCGGAATTCTGGATTGAGGGATTCGGCTGGATACCGGTGGATCCCAGCCTGGGAGCAGCGGCGGCTCCCGAGGACTTTAATCTGCCCCCTGATCCAGGGGTTTACTATTTCGGCAATCTGGATAACCAGCGGATCGCCTTTTCCCGGGGCCAGGGGTCCCTTTCTCAGATGGATCCCCGGGGCAGGATTACGGTGCGTAACCGGGATTATGCCCTACAAAATCTCTGGGAAGAAGCGATTGGCGACTTAGCCTCCTATTCTTCCCTCTGGAGCGATATTACCATTACGGGTATGTATATACAATAACGTTCGATACCATACCATTTGAAGGAGCGTAAAAGGAACCATAATGATTACCGTCATTTCCCTGGGCGGCTCTATTGTAGCCCCCGATACGGTGGATGCGCCTTTTTTGAAGGATTTCATTTCCCTCATCAAAACCCTGTTAGCCCAGGATCCAGAGCGCCGGTTTATTTTCGTGGTGGGCGGAGGCGGACCTGCCCGGACCTGGCAGCAGGCCTACCGGGTTCTATCCGGGACCGCCGTTTCCCCTGAGCAGGCCGATTGGATTGGCATCATGGCGACCCGGCTCAATGCGGAACTCATCCGGGGGATATGCGGCGCCTGGTGTACCCAAGCAGTGGTAACGGATCCAACCCAGGCGGTATTTGAAGGCCGCGTACTGGTGGCGGCAGGCTGGAAACCAGGATTCTCCTCTGATTATGATGCGGTACTCCTCGCGGAACGGTTCAAGGCTGATAGGGTGATCAATTTATCCAACATTGAACAGGTCTATACGGATGATCCCCGGACCAATCCTGATGCCAAACCCCTTGACACCCTAAGCTGGGCAGCGTTCCGCGCCCTGGTGGGGGACGCCTGGACGCCCGGGAAGAACGTTCCCTTTGACCCGGTGGCAAGCAGGCACGCGGCGCAACTCGGTCTGCTCGTGATCTGCGCTGCAGGGCGCAACCTGGAAAACCTCAAAAAAATCCTGCAAGGGGAACCCTTTGTGGGTACCGCCATAGGACCCCTATGAGTGTTCGGCAATGGCGATGGCCAGTTCCACCTCGGAGATGCTAACCCCCAGCCGTGCGGCAATCAAACTCGCGGAAAGACCTGCTTTGGATAATTCCGCGACCTGTTCCGCAAAAGGCAGGGGTTTCGGCACTATTTCCCGTTGGGTCTGCACGATGCGGGGTCCTCGATGTTCCCGCTGCGAGGAGAGCGGCTTGCGGTCTCCCGGAGCAGTGAAGCCCACCACGGCGGCGCTCTCTTTTTCCGCAGCTTCTGCTTTTTGGACCTCCGCTTCCTCCGTAGTCTTCGGAAAAGAACCGGAAAAGGGCTGGATCACTGAGGGAAACGGTCCGGTCATGCCCCGTTTCCTGCCTAATTCGGCGTATGCTTCTTCCTGGAATTGCCGCCGATTCACTTCTCGGATATGCACACTAATACGCTTATCCACCTCTTCTAACAGGTTCCGGAGGGTTTTTATCCGCTCTTCTACCAAGAGGGCGTCTTTGTCCGTGGCCGCGTCGATTTCGGCAATCAGTTTATAGACCTCTTCCCGGAATTCCGCGAGAATCCGGTCCGGTCCGGTTCTGCGCCTAAGATAGGCCTTACAATAGATAAAAAAGAAAACACAGGCAATAAGACTCCCTGCGGAAAGCACCATGGACACATACATACACCCACCTCGGCCCCTAAACAACCGGGACCCTACCCATTTATATCAATATTTTTTCCTAAGGCCGGATCCCGTACTATGGAAACCGGTCGTTTTTCAGTGCCCTGCTTTTCGGCATTTCCCTCCGCTTCTTGATGCTTCGCCGAATCCTCTCCCGGCTGCTTGCGGGCATGGCGATCATGCACCCCTGTAGCGCCCTCTCCGGTATTTTGGGTCTCATTGATCGATTGGAGCTGTTCTTCCACTTTTTTTTGTATTTGAATCCCCTGCAGGGCTTGCTGAATCGCAAAACCTTCCCGCTGAACGGCTTGGATTTTACCGACCTTCTCGAGCTGGCCGAACATGGTCTGCAGATCAATCGACTGTATAGCCATCAGAACCTCCTCCTGCCGCTTCTTTCGTCGGGATAGCTATGTTCATCCATAACCTGCCGGAGGTTTCTTTGCCTCTTCGTCAGGTTCTTCATACTTAGTCACCCGTATGAGATCATTTTCAAGAATGAACGTAGTTGCCCGGTATTCATTTTTCACCGTCTCCACCACATCCCGGATTATGACTTTAACCCCCGGGAATACCTTCTCTGATGCGGAGACCCGTCCCCGGATCTTGACGCTGTTAATCCGTTCTTGTATTATATCGAGTTCTTCGTCTATTTCCTTTATCTCCGCCAAGAGCGCCCGGTGATGCTCCATGAGTTCCTTCATCTGGAGTTCTTTATCATCAGGAAGGGATTTGCGTTGTTGTAAAATATTGTTGAGGGTCTGGAAATTAAGCTTAATTTCCTCGATTTCTTTTTCCCGGATCGCCTTATTCTCGGTGAGGGTATCGAGCTGTTTCTTGCTCTTGGGATCGACGCCGACTTCACAGATCGTTTCCGTATTGCTGGCAGCACTGCCTATGATCTTGGCGTTAATTTCTTCAGCCGCCCGCAGGTGCCCGCCGACGATGGTGGCCCGTTTACCCTTACAGACGATCCGCTTCAGCGCATCCACCCGGGAATTGATGATGCCGTCCGACACAATCACCATATTCCCCGCCTCAATCACCGCGTTTTCAACAAACCGAGCATACACCGACTTTCCTGCCTTCACCGTACCGGTATTGCGTCCCGTAATACCCTTCTGGACGATGATGTCCCCTTCGGCTTCCAAGTCCGCCTTTTCAACGGAACCTTTCACCTCGATATTTCCCTGGGCTTTGACTGAAAAGCCGTCTTCCACATTACCGGTAACAATCACCGTACCCAGGAAGATAATATTCCCGGTTTTGAGATTCACATTACCCTGGACCATGTATACCGGTTCCACACTGATCGTCCCGGATGCGAGCATGGCTTGGCCATTGATATTTGAAATAATCGTGGCCCGATCGTCACCAAGCCGGACATTGCTACCCAGAGGAATCTCAATATCATTGCCTGGTTTAGCCGGAAGATACCCTCCGATCACGGTTCTGCCCACGCTCCCTTCTTGAGGAGGAATTTTTTTTGCCAAGGGCTGGTCTTTAACCACATTCTGGATCGTATTAATATCCCTGAAATCGACCCTGCCGTCAGTACCTTCCCGGAGGGGACCTTTCTTTGCGGTAGTTTTAAAGAAGTATTCTATGTAGGCATCCTTGCCGTTCACCGCCTGACTGCCCTCAGCCACGAGGATTGGCATTCGATAGGTAGGACGGTCCACAAAATCCTGCAGAAAATCTTCCTTAATGCCGTATACCACCCGATTATCCCGCAATACCCGCATAATGGTCTCAAAAGACATATCAATGCCTCCCGGACCTGGAGGCACCAGGGTTATAAAGGCCTTCATATCTTGATCCGTAATGCTCACGGAAATCATACTATCGTTGGTGTATTTGCGCTTGAAACTGCCGACCCGAATATAGATGCCCTGCGCCTCGTTGACCACGGTGGTGACCAGATCCTCGTCAATTTCGGTAACCCCCTTGGCGGTGAGGGCTCGCATAGCCTCTCCCCGGGTTACCCGCTTCCCGTTCATCACCGGAGCGCGCACCTTGAGTTTTGCCCCATCGTCGTCCAGGCGCACAAAAACCTCTCCGTCCTTATCCACGATAACCGGAGCGGCAGTTTCCGTATCGGCGCTTGCCAAAACTGATGCCACTGCGGTATATTGCTCAGTGACCAATTTCTGGTAGGCCCGAATTTTCCAGTCTTTCTTACCGACCCCTAAGACCCCGGAAAATCCTTTTCCGATGATTTCATATTCGATCCGTTTAAGCGGCAGATTGAGCAGGGTAGCCGCTTCCCCCACCGCCGCTTCCAGAGTAGGTCCTTCGGTATTAACCGCCCTGATAGCCCTATCCTCCAGCAAACGGTGTTTCATGATCGCTTGAATCTGGACAAAATCAACCATGTTCCCCCCTTTTCCCTTTTTCTCCGTTCCCTGCCCCGATTATACAATTCCTTTACGGATATTCGTCAGTTTCGCCCTCAGCCTGAGTATTGCCTTGGTATGCAACTGGGATACCCGGGATTCGGTTACTTCCAATACCTGCCCTATCTCTTTCAAAGTCAGATCCTCATAGTAATACAACACTAATATCTTCTTTTCTTTGTCCGGTAGTTCATTGATATGCTCCACAATAACCCGGCGGATCTCATCTTTCTCCACAATCACATCAGGATTAAGACTGGTAGGGGCCTCAATGCTGTCCCCTATAGAAACCTTATCGTTTTCATCCCCTGAAAACCACACGTCGTTCAAAGACAGGATCGAAGTCCCGGATATCTTCATCATGGTTTTGAGGTATTCACCTTCATTCATACCCAAGGAACCGGCAATCTCGTGATCCGTGGCGGTTCTGCCGAGCTGCGCCTCCAGGGAGCCTATGGCCTCCTCCACTTCCCGCGTCTTCTGCCGGACCGACCGGGGGACCCAATCTATGGAGCGGAGTTCATCGAAAATGGCCCCCCGGATGCGGGTTACCGCATAGGTTTTAAATTTAACGCCCTTTTCAGGATCAAATTTTTCGATAGCGTCTAAGAGGCCGAACGTCCCGTACCCTACCAGGTCATCAAACTCCACATTATGGGGCATACCAATCGCAACCTTACCGGCCACATACTTCACCAAAGGGGCATACTGTTTAATAAAATGTTCCCGAATCTTCGCATCCCGGTTTCGGCGGTATTCCACCCAAAGCTCATCTTCTTTTCTTTGTTCCAGGGGGACATTCCCCATAGCCTATCCCCTTATGCCTGTTTTAATATGGTCTGTATCGCGGACGCCATTTTTCTCGGATCCAGATTCTTTCCGGTGATTAGTTCCTTACCCGGATTCTGCGCTTTTTTCGACGCTTCTGCTCCGTCTTGATCCGCAGTTGCAAGAAACGGATCCACCCTTTGGGCAGCCGCCGCAAACAGCGAATCAGCAGGTACCGGCGCCGAAGGCACAAACCCGAAAGGAGCTCCTGGCACCGCTTCCGTCCTTTCTTCTTGAGTATAGTCTTTTCCGTGGTCCTGATCCAGCTCCGCATTGGATGTGGGTGAAGCGTCATTCCCTTGCGTTACTTTGTCGAACCAATCAGTAGATTTCTCATGTTCCGTATCTTCCACGGAAATATCGACTCGGGAACCTGGAGCATCCCTCCGTACCGTTGATTCAGGGGCATCCGGGTTAAGCAGTTCCGGTAAAAAGGTACTGATAAGCCTCTGGAAAATCTCCGTCAATACCAAGAACCCCACGCCAAAACCAAGCGCCCGTATGAGGACAATCAGAAAGCCACCGCCGCTGATAAGCCCGATCAAAAGCGACAGCATAAACCCCACGCCCCCGGCAATGCCATTTACCTTTACCTTACGCACTGTGGTACTCCACCCTTCTTTTTTTACCCTGCTTACAAGCCCTATGCCCGCCCAAAAAGCCGCCGAATCATGGCGGCAAACCCATCATTTTCTTTCCGAACCTCATGCTTTTCCATACGCTCCGCGATATGCTGCACACAGAGCGAGGCCCTACACTTAGGGTCCAGCACGAGGAATGGCTTCTGCCGCAGCACCGACTGAGCGACCGTAATATCATCGTAAATAAACCCCAAGTAATCGATTCTCAGATTGAGAAATTGACCGGCAATCTGGGTGAGCCGGTCTGCCACCTTCTTTGCCTCGGCCACGCTCTTTACCCGGTTCACCACCAGTTTAAGTCCCATATCAAGGCTTTCATATTCAGTGGCGATTATCTTGGTGATCCCGTAGGCATCAGTAATGGCCGTCGGCTCCGGAGTCGCGATGATCACCGCATCGTCCGCGGCGGCGATAAAATCGAGCACATTACTGGAAACTCCGGCGCTGGTATCAATGATAATAATATCTGCCTCAGAGAGGGAATCTAATTCATTGATGAAATACTGCCGCTCATCCTCGGTCAGGTTGGCTATCTTGGAAAGCCCTGAAGCCCCGGCCACAATGGAGATGCCGTAATCGGTTTCCCAGAGGATTTCCTTCATGGTTTTCTGCTTACGCATCACATGGTACAGGTTAAATTTAGGTTGGGTGTTGAGGATGACGTTTACATTGGCAAGCCCTAAATCCGCGTCCATGACCACCACTTTCTTCCCCAAACGGGCATAGGCCAGGGCCATATTGACGGATATACTGGTCTTTCCCACCCCCCCCTTGCCGCTGGTAACGGTAATGATCCGGGTTCTCTTGACTTCCTTGGGCTTTGCCGGTTTCGATTTCTCCTGGAAATCGTTCTTTTTACGCATTATTTCCCGTAGTTTTTCAGCCTGGTCTTCCATACTTACTATCTCCACTGAATTTGTTCAGATTCGTCCACAGGGAAACGCCGCTCAATTTTTGCCCTATTGACCTGGAAACCCTCAAGGTTAATAAGAAACCGAACCACCGTAGCCTTCTGTATATTGCTGGGGACCTTCTGTCCGTCGGTAATATAGGAAACTGATTTTCCCATATCCGCCAGTACGCTTATCACATTGCCTACCCGTATGGTCTCATCCAGTTTCGTGATGATCACCGATCGGTAATTGAAGGGTTCAAACTGTCGGATGATTTCCTTTAGATCGCTGGATTTCGTGGTCGCCGCCACCGCCAGATACAACTCCGCCTGGGTTCCGCAGGCATCCAGAAGCTGCTTCATCTTCCCCAACTGGACGGAATCCCGGGGACTCTTTCCGATGGTATCTACCAGGATGAGATCCACCCCTTCCGAATATTGGGCGATGGTCTTCTTGAGATCATCATAGTCCTCCACATAGGAGACCGGCAGATCCATGATATTACCGTACTTTTCCAACTGCTCTTTGGCGCCGATTCGGAAGGCATCGATGGTGATCATCCGTAGTGAAAGCGGGCGGTGATCCGCGTTCCCAATCCCAAAAATCGCGGCCAACTTCGCAATAGTCGTGGTCTTACCAACCCCGGTGGGTCCCACCAGGACCATGATACGGGGTAAGCGCTGGAATTTTTCCTCTTTATAGATGGTAATACTCTCACCAATCCACTCGATAACCTTGTCCTGTACGGCTTTATAGTCGTTAAGCGCGTCCAGAGAAAATTCCTTTTTAATCCGCTCCAGAATCATCTGGCTGAAACGCAGGGAAAAATCGTTGTGCCCCAGTACCTCCCCAATACGGTTCAGGGTAGGATGTTCTTCCGGGGCAGAGGAAACCGTCCCCGCATCGATCCGTTCCTTGAGGGTCTGCACTTCTTTTAAGACCAACTGCCAGGTACTTTCCCCTTTATTCGCGGTATTCGCCGCGTCCAGGAGCTTGCGTTTTTCCTCTTCAAAGTCAGGGGGCGTTTTTCGGTTCAGCGTCGCGGGATCCGGCGCAACCCCGGGTACCAAGCTGGCTCCGGAATTCACATTCTTGACCACGTTGTTCGAGGTAAACCCGCTGATTTCTACCCCGTCCTTGGCGAAAAACCCGAGAAATCCTCCCATACGGATGCTCTTATGATTCAGTATTGAAAACCGCTCCCCATACTTCATACGGATCTTATTGAGGCACTCGGTATAGGTTAAGGCTTGTTCTATAAAATACTCCATTTTTTTATTACATAACTCCTTAATGGTCCAGCCTTATGACTCCTACCGACTCTAAGGTAATATCCGACACAATCTCCGGTACCGAGAGCACTACCAATTCCGGGAGGTCCCGGTCGGTCGATGACTTGACCAGGTAGCGGGCTGATTCCGAACAGACGATGATCGGGTACCACCCATGTTCTTGTACTGCCGCAACTGACCGGGTCAAAGCCTTGATCCAGGTATTTTGAACCGCCGGGTCTAATGCCGCAATGACCCCGGAACTGGTTTCCACCCGGCTATCGATGATCTTCTGTTCCAAGGCAGGATCCAGGGTGAGTACATGGAGCACCAGTCGTTCGTCCGCATAGCGGTGACAGATCTGCCTGGCCAATGCTTGCCGGACCTTTTCGGTGAGAAACCGGGTATCCCGGGTAATCGGGGCAAAATCCGCCAAGGCTTCCAAAATGCTCACCATGTTACGGATGGAAACCTGTTCTTTGAGCAGGCCCTGGAGTACCTTTTGGATTTCACCGAGGCTCAGGGCCTTTTGACTCTGGGCCTCCTCTACCAGTGCGGGGTATTCCTTCCGCAGGGTATCCAGAATAGCCTGAATCTCCTGACGGCCCAGGATTTCCGCGGCATGGCGGCGGATGATCTCCGTCAAATGGGTGGCGATCATAGAAGGGGGATCCACCACGGTGTACCCTGCTCGTTCCGCCTCATCCCGCTTATCCGCGCTCACCCAGATGGCCGGAAGCCCGAACACCGGCTCCCGGGTCTTTTCACCGGCTATCTCTTCCCGGACGTTCCCGGGATTCATACAGAGGTAGTAGCCCATGCGGATCTTGCCCCGGCCCGTATCCACCCCTCGAATTTTAAAACAGTACTCCGCAGGTTCAAGCAGCATATTATCGATGATCCGGATCTTGGGTATGACCAGCCCCAACTCCAAACCCGATTGTTTACGGATCCCCTGGACTCGCTCTAAAAGCTCCGCTCCCTTATCCTTATCAACCAAGGGGATGAGGCCGTACCCCAATTCAAGGGATAAGGTGTCCAGGGGCACCACCGGAGAGAGTTCTCCCATGTCCCCGGGGGGTTTCTGAGGCGCTGCGGTCTTGGCCATCATGGCGTTGAAATTCGCCTTCCGCTGCTGGGTTTGGCCTAAGCTCACGGCGAAAAACCCTAAGAAAACCGCCAGGGGAATGAGCACATACCAGGGAAACCCCGGGAGCAGGGCAAATCCCAGGAGGACAAAGGCGCCTATCCAATAAATCCGGGCGTCCCGGGTAAACTGGCTGGAAATATCCTCCCCAAAGGTGCCGTTTGAAGCGGATCGGGTAACCGCAATGCCTGTGGCAGTGGATACCAAAAGCGCCGGAAACTGGGAGAGCAGACCGTCCCCAACGGAAAAGGCGATATAGGTGCCGATGGCCGCGCTGAGGGGCTCTTTATGGAAGACCGCGCCGATGATGATCCCCCCCAGGATGTTGATGGCAGTGATGAAGATCCCCACCTTCACATTGCCAGACACAAATTTGCTGGAACCATCCATGGCGCCGTAGAAATCCACTTCCTTCTGGAGTTCCTGTTTCCGAATCCGGGACTCCTCCTCGGTAATCGCCCCGGAACTGTACAGGCCGTCAATGGCCATCTGCTTCCCCGGCAGGGCATCCAGTGCGAAGCGGGCCGCCACTTCGCAGATCCTGGTGGAACCCTTGGTGATGACCACCACTTGAACCGCGATGATGGCGATGAAGATGATGAACCCCACGACCAGGCCGTCGGTCCCGCTGGAACCAACCACAAAGGACGAGAAGGCCCGGATCATCCGGCCGTTAAAGTGCGCGCCCTGGGTAAGAATGAGCCGGGTGGAAGAAATATTCAAGCCTAAACCAAAGACCGTAACGATCAGCAGTACCGTGGGAAAGACATTGAAATCCGTGGCCTTTTTGGAGTACAGCACGATGAGGAGGATGAGCAGGGAGAACACCAGGTTCAGGGCCATGAAGGTATCCAGCAAGACCGTAGGCAGCGGTATGATGAGCATGAGCACCAGTACCACCACGCCGATGGCAATGAACAGATCCCGGGGATCCCCTATGAAACTACTCGGATTAACGGTGTTATTCCCGCCTACCCCATTGGTCATACTGTACCTATCGCTCCTTCGCAATCAATTAACCGGCGCGCTCAGCGCGCCGGCGTTCTTCGTTAAGCTTCATCACCTTACTCAATACCATGGCCACAATTTCCCAGTAGGCTTCTGGTATCATATCCCCGACTTTGGTCTCCGCATAGAGCGCCCGGGCCAGGGGCTTGTTTTCCACCAGGGGCACCCCGTTATCCTGGGCGATGCGGCGGATCCTGAAGGCCATTTCATCCTCCCCCTTAGCCGTAACCTGGGGGGCCGCCATATTGGTCCGGTTATATTCCAAGGCAACCGCCAGGTGGGTTGGGTTCGTGATAACCACATCGGCTTTAGGCACATTGATAGCCATGTTTTGGCTCAAGATCTCCCGCATACGGCTACGGAGCCGGGACTTGACTAAGGGATCTCCCTCATACATCTTGTGCTCTTCCTTGACTTCCTGTTTGGTCATCTTGAGGGATTCCCGGTATTGCCACCGCTGGAACAGGTAATCCGGAATGGCCAGCAACAGCAACAGCAGCGCCGAGATGATGAGCAGCCGTATCGCCAAGGAAGCCACGGTCTGTATCCCCAGCCACAAACTCGCGGTTTGTAGGTTCGCCAGCTCCGCTATGCGGGATCGAATCAGGAAGAAAGCCACCCCCCCGATAATTACCATTTTAACGATAGACTTAAAAAAATTAAATAGCCCTTCCGCAGAAAAAAGCGTTTTCTGAAAATACCGTCCGAAATGGGGCAGGATCTTGGAGAACTTAGGCATCAAGGGTTTGGTAGTAAAGAGCAGACCGGTCTGCACCAGGTTTGAAAAGAGGGCCGCGGCTACCGCGATGAGCAGAATGGGGAGACAGAGTCGTACATAATACGAAAACACCAGCCCGGAGATGATCCTATCCTTGGTGGGGTCCAAAGTCGTCGCCCGGAGCAGGAAAAACCGCACCATTTCCACGCAGGTTCGCAGCAGGGAAGGGGCCAAAAAAAGAATGCCCAGGGCAGGCAAGAGAAGCATCAGGGCGCCGATGAATTCCTGACTCTTGGCAACCCGGCCTTCTTCTTCCCGGGTCTTACGGATCTTATATTCCGAAGGCTCTTCGGTACGGCCCTCATCTTCCGCGGCAAACCACTGCAGGTCCATGGCCGCCGCGACGCGCAGGGCCGATGGGGCGTCATAAAACCGGCGGAGCCTATACATAATACCCCGGTCCGCCGCTGGCGGCGATTTGCCGTCCGATCTGGCGATAGAGGGTTTCCAGGGTCTGGAAACCCACTTCCAGCACCCGGCCAAAGGCTTCTACCATGAAGGGCAGGGTAGCAAAGATGAGGACAAAGGCCACCGTGATGGATATGGGGAAGCCTTCCGAGAGGATATTGATCTGAGGAGCCGCCTTGGAAATAAGCCCGGTAGAGAGGGAGGTCAAGAAAAGAGTGCCGAGGATGGGCATGGAAATGATGATGGCATCCAGAAACAGCCGGGAAAGTCCTCTCAGGAGCATCCCCAGCACTGCTTCCCGGGCCTCAATGAGGTGGATGATACTGATGGACTGGAGGGAACGCCAAAATCCCCCCAGAAAAAGCTCTTGAAAGCCCCCCAGGGACAGGAACACCAGCATGGCCACCAGGTTCAGGTACTGGCCCATGAGGGGATTTTCCACCTGAGAAATGGGATCAAAGGTTTCTGATGCGCTGAAGCCCATAGGGAGGGAGAAAAACTGCCCTGCGGTACTAAAGGCCGCAAATATGATGGTAAGAAAGAACCCCATGATGAGGCCGATGAGTCCTTCCCCGATCACCAGGAGCACAAAACTCAGGCTCATCAGTCCTATATCCCCGCTGCTCACCACAGTCCCTATAGTATCCTGCGCCGCCGGAAATGCCGTGTACGCGGCGAAGCCCGCCAAGGCAAGCTTTGCCGCCTGGGGAATCGCGTCAGAGGACAGGAGCGGCGCGGTTTCAATCATGGCCAAGGCTCTGATCGCTATCAGGATAAAAACCGGGGCCCCTCGCATGAGTTCTTCAAGTACCCTACTTTCCATGGTTCACCCCGCCCCGCTACCGCGCCATGGCCGGAATCATCCTGAATAACTGGACCGTATAATCCCCCAAGGATGAAAACATCCAGCCCCCCAAGAACGCCAGCACCAGGAGGATGGCCACGATCTTAGGGACAAAGGTGAGGGTCTGTTCCTGGATGGAAGTAGTAGCCTGGAATATGGCCACCACCAGCCCCACCACCAGGGCGGAAAAGAGCAAGGGCGCCGCCAACAAGAGGACTTCCAGAATACCTCCCCGCAAGAGGGAAGTTATGTCGCCGATACTCATCTTTGCATCATCCTACACAAAGGAACGGACCAACTGATCCGTTAAGAGGCCCCACCCATCCACGAGAATGAAGAGGATGAGCTTGAAAGGCATGGAGATCATCACCGGAGGCAACATGATCATCCCCATAGACATAAGGGCGCTGGCCACCACCATATCGATCACGATAAAAGGTATGAAAAGGAGGATCCCTATTTTAAAGGCCACGGTTAATTCGTTTAAGATAAAGGCGGGAATCAGCACATAGGTGGGCACATCCGCCAGGGTTTCTGGCCGGTCTAGGCCCCGCATGGCCATGAACAGCCGTATATTGTCCGGATGATTCCGCATCTGGCGGTACATGAAGATCCGCAAGGGCCCTTCGGCCTCCCGATAGGCGGTTTCTATGGAAATGGTTCCCGCGGTCAAGGGCTGAATAGCCTGCTCATAGATGGTCTCAAAGGTGGGCCACATGATGAAAATGCTCAGAAACAGGGAGATGCCCATGATAACCTGATTGGGGGGAACCTGCTGGAGGGATAAAGCCCGCTTGATAAAATCCAAGACAATGGAAATCCGCAAGAAGCTGGTCATCAAGATGATGATGCTGGGCGCCAGGGAAAGGACCGTAATAAGGAGGAGCAGTTGGAGCGAAAAAGCCACTTCCTGCCCGGTTTCAGGGCTCCGTACCGAGAGGTCAATAAAGGGGATCACCGGACTTACGGGAGGAGCCGGGATGGCCATGGTCCCGGAAGCCCCCATATCCGGGAACGTCTGGGCATAGAGCGCCCCCCCCCCACCCAGTAGCACCAAGACACCCACCAAGCCTAGCACCGTAGCGCGCACCTCAAAGCCCCCTCAATCGTTCCCGTCGTTTACGGACATTTTCCGCCTTGAGTTCGGTATGCGGATCCGGCCCTGCTCCTCCCCCGAGGCGGCGAAGTACCTGTGAAAAATCAAAGCCAGACACTTTCCCTTGGGCGCTTTTCCGGGACTCATCCAGGAGCATGGCGTCTATGGTTTCCGTATCCGTGAGCTCCGCGATAAGGGAAACCCCTCCCTCACAGGCGCCGAGGAGCCAGGCTTGGGAACCAAGGGATACCACATGGACAAAACGATTGGAACCGAGATGCACCCCTGCCAATACCTTGAGATGCGGGTCCTTCTGTTCCGGAGTCCGGGAAATCCGTTTTAAAAAAAACAGTATCCCATAAATCGCCCCTGCGGCTAAGGCGAGGACCAGGATCATCCGCAGGATCGTCAAAAAAGAAATCGCCCCTTGCTGCTGGGGAGCCAATGCAACCGCGGTCTCGTCTCCCAAGAGGATAGCCTCTTCCTGAAGATCCACAGCTTGTGCGGCTACTTCAGGCACAGCCGTCCATAACCCACCGGCGAGTACCAGAGTCATTATGATTATACGAAAGGATCCCACTTTCACCCCTCCCCCATACCACCGGAATGATACAAAATAATAATCCGGCCTCTCCCCGCCCCGGTGCGTGGTGCATATATTTTTACCTATCAAACCCGTACGCTTCCCCTACCGACGTACTCCGAATGGAAACGCCCCGGAGGTACCACCGGTTTGTGCCATAACCCTAGGTTTCAGAAACCGTCAATCATGTACAGCGATAGCATTACACCGATAGTATCCGCTCAATCATGCATGCGTTCCATGGGGGAAACAATTTCCGTAACCCGAACACCGAAATTTTCGTCGATAACCACCACTTCACCCTTGGCGATGAGTTTATGATTCACTAAAATGTCCACCGGTTCACCGGCGAGTTTATCCAGCTCAATGATGGTCCCTTCCCCCATTCCCAGAATTTCCTTGATGAGTTTCTTGGTACGGCCCAATTCCACGGTCATTTCCATGAAGACATCCATAATAAGACCGATATTTCCCTGCTCTTGAGCCGTAGGATGCGGCATAAGGCCGGGGAACTGTACCGATTGTACATGCGCTGGCTGCCCTGACATCCCATTTTTACCTGTACCTGACATACCCCCTCCTCTCGCAGACATCGTATCGTTCCGGGGCGGCGGCGCAGCAGCCGGCGCTTCCGCCTTGCCCATGGAACGAGCGATACTTTCTGTTACCTTAGGACCATATACTTCCCACCACTGTTGTACGTTTCCATCCCCCAGATCAAGCTGGTACACGGCACAGAGAAAATCTCCCCGGGGCAGGGCAACCACCGCCTTAGGCACATTACTTGCCTCCGGAGAAATCGAGGCAATGGACTTATTCCCCGTCTGTTTGGTCAGCGCCGTGATTTGGGGGCCTACCAAGTTGGACACCAGCTCCCCAATCACCGAGAGGGCCATGTCGTCCATCTTAATATCCTCTTCCTGGGTCATCCGCGCGGCAATAGCCTTGGCCGTGGCTTCGGCCATAATAAACACATGCTCACCCGGGAAACCCGCGTTAAAATCCGCCTTAACCACCGTAACCGTATCGGGAAGCTGTTCAATCAGGGAATCTTGATTGGTAAAGGATAGCTCTGGACCTTGGATCGAAACTTCCGTAGCGGTCAACTGACCAAACGTAGCGGCAAGGGTATCCACCGTGGAAGTAAGAAAATCGTGTAACACCTTACGCTCATGGTCACTACCCTTCGCTACGGTGGTGGTTGCGGAACCCTCAAGCCCTCCGGCCAATAAGGCATCCAGTTCGGCCTGCGAAAGTGTACCGTCACTCATATAGTTTCATCTCCCTCAGATGCGATTTCTATAAAATCTTCTTGTTTAAATTCCGCAATTTTTTTAATAACCTGTACCGCCATTTTTTTTCCAATAACTCCTGGTCTGCAGAGAAATTTCTTTTTATTACCGATATTGAGGGAATACGGATCCCCTACCCTGGTGTTGTACAGACTGATCACATCCCCTGCCTGGAGGGCCAATACATCCCGGACCGATACCTGAATCGTTCCTATTTCAGCTACTACATTAACATCGACGCTTGCAAGCTTTTCCTTGAGTATATTCAGATTCTCCGTGGTAGTCCCCCGCCGCACCGAAGAATACCAGAATTGGGCTGAAAGTTTGCCGATTATCGGCTCAATGGTCAGGTAGGGGATGCAGAAATTCATCATACCCTCCACCTCCCCTACTTTGGTTTCCAGGGTAACCAGGACCACCATCTCCGTAGGCGGTACGATCTGGGCAAACTGCGGGTTGGTATCGATCTGCCCGAGCCGGGGCCGAAGATCGATGACCGTGGTCCACGCCTCCCGCATATTCCCCAGTATCCGGACGATGATCCCTTCCATAACCGAGGTCTCGATATCCGTGAGTTCATGTTGAGCCTTGGTACCCTCTCCCGTACCGCCAAAGAGACGGTCAATAATAGAAAAGGTTATGGCCGGATCGATTTCAAGAATAGCGTTCCCCTTTAAGGGGTCCATATTGATGATCGCCAGGGTAGTGGGGGTCGGAATAGACCGGATGAATTCCTCATAGGTAAGCTGATCCACCGAGGCCACATGGACGTGGACCATACTCCGCAGACTCGCGGAAAGTGCGGTGGTGGTGAGCCGGGCAAAGGTTTCATGCATGATCGAAACCGTTCGGATCTGTTCTTTGGAGAATTTATCAGGCCGCTTAAAATCATAGATCTTTACTTTACGGATATCTGCCGCGGGCTTAAAATCCTCCGCCTCCGTATCTCCGGCATTGATGGCGTTCAGTAACTGATCTATTTCATTTTGAGAAAGAACTTCAGTCATACCCGTAGTTTAAACCACTTTTTATGAATATTCAATCGAATTTACCTCGACCGCTCATTGCATGCCAAGGATATTGCACCGCAGCACCCCGATTTCATGTATCGAGCACCATACCCTTGCATCCCCTGGTATTGCAACGGATCTACTCCCTACATCTCTATGGCATCAAGCTGGTTAAACAAGATGGTCCTGACCTTGGCGGTGTTAAGCATCCGGGTATTAAGCAGCTCTATGATCTCCTGTTTCAACCGGCCCTCATTCTCAGGCAGGAGTTCCTCCGCATATTTACTGCTAAAATAACTCCGCACAAAGTCCCGCAGTTCATACAAGCGTCCGGTTAATTCCGTGGCGGCTTGCGCGTTATTTAAGTCATACCCAAGGATCATCTCTACCACCACCGTATAGGGAGTCGGATCCTTGGTACGGGTACGGATCAACCCAATAGCGCTAAACATAGAATACTGAGGTCTCGTCCCGATATAGGGGGAATTTTCCGGAACTACGGTCTGCGATTTTCCGCCCTTATTGAGAATACTATAGGTAATCACCGCCACGGTTACGATGAGTATCAACGCCCCCAGCCCTATCGCTACAAATTTAAGCAAATTGGGCACAAGAGCCAGTAAACGAAAATCTCGCTTCTTTTTCTGTTGCTCCTCTGGAATTTCTTCCTGATTCTCAACTACGTGTTCGTCAGCCATGCCCTGTTACCTCCCTTTTCATTATAGTTACCCTTTTACTCCACGAGCGCCTTATTACCAACCGTTATAAGTGCCCATCATCTAATATAATAATATCCACCCGCCGATTATACGCCCGGCCTTCAGGGGTGTCGTTTTTACTTATCGGCATGGTATCGGCAAATCCCGCTACCTGAAAGCGCTTTTCCTCCACCCCCAGATCCGTGAGATAATGCAGCACCGCAATGGACCGGGCGGTGGATAGCTCCCAGTTCGATTCCCAGGGACCATCCGGGTCTACCGGCACCGCATCGGTATGCCCTTCAATCCTAAATTTCCTGCCCCGGACTTCCTCGGAATTCAAAAGACCCGCTAACCTCAGAAGGATATCCCGGGTTTCTTCTATATTTATTCGCGCACTGGCCGGAGCAAAAAAAGCGTCCGACGCCAGGTTGATCACCAGCCCCCGTTCATCATGGGTGATCCGTACCTTGTTAGACTTCACCTCAGGACTGAAAAGGCTCATGGCCCGCCGCAGGGCCTGACCTAAAAATCGGCCTTTATCCATGGAGGGTAAACTACTGATGGTATTACCCAATTCCACGCTTTTACCGGCGGATAAGGTCTCCCCGCCGCTTGAATTCCCCATCCCTACATTGGCCAATGCAGAAAGCAATGCAGACATTCTCCCTGGATCCACTTCATTCACCTCGAAGAGGGCAACGAAGAAACAGAGCAACAGAGTAACCATGTCAGAATAGGTTACGATCCATTCCCCTTTTACCCCTTCAGCTTCCTTCTTTTGTTTCCGTGCCATAGCTTATCCTTCGGTACCTTGCAAGCCCCGATCTTCCATACTAAATCCCGCTAATCCCGCAGCACTTCCTGTTCCACCTTCTTCCGGGCCACGGGGTCCAGGTAGGAAAGGAGCTTCGTCGCCAAAACCCGGGTGTTCTCCCCCGCTTGAATCGAAAGGATACCCTCAATTTCCATTTCCTTGAGCTTGGTCTCCATGGCGTCCCGGGTTTTCAGTTTCCCGGACATGGGGATCGCTAAGAGGTTGGCGATCAGGGAGCCATAGAGGGTGGTCATCAAGGCTACTGCCATGTTAGGACCCAAGGCGCTCTTATCTTCCAAGTTTTTCAACATGGCGATGAGACCGACCACGGTTCCTATCATCCCAAGCCCCGGCGCCAAGGTACCCCACATGTTGACCACCGCGATTTTACCGCTGTGCCGATCCTGGATTTGACTCAACTCATTCTCCAGGAGTTCCCGAATGATCGCCCCATCAGTACCGTCTACCACCAGACGCATCCCCTTTTTCAAAAAATCATCGTCCAGGTCTTCCAATTCTTCTTCCAGGGCCAAAAGCCCTTCCCGCCGCGCCTTGTCGGAGAAGGATAGCAGTTTAGTGATGATCCCCTCTGCATTAAAAACAGGAACCTTCATGCAAAGCCCTATGGTGCCAAAAAGCCCCAGGGCATCCGGAATCGAACCAAAGACAAAAAGCGCCAGATACGAACCAACGACGGTCATAAAGAACGAAGGAAGATCGAGGTAGGATACTATGGTACCCCCGGAGGTAAAAATGGCCATAATCACCATTACAAAACAACCAACTATTCCAATTATGGTCGAAAAATTCATAAAAGCACTTACTCCTCGTTTTTAAAGCCGCCAATCTGCCGGCGGTATGCAACGATGCGCTCTATCACTGCCGATGCGGGTTCCTTCACCACTAGGTACTTGCCGGATAACATTAAAATCGTCGTATCCGGTTTGATCTCCATTGATTCGATCTGATGGGGGTTGATATAGTACTCTGTTCCATCAAGCCGGGTTACGTTAATCATGGCTGTTTACCCGCTACCGTTTAAGGCTCAAGAGTTCTTGTAAGAGCTGATCCGCCGTCTGGATGGTCCGGGAATTGGCCTGGAAACCCCGCTGGGTAACGATCATGTCGGTAAACTGTTCGGCCATATCCACGTTGGACATTTCCAGGGTTCCGGCAACGATCGTGCCTTTACCGGCAATACCCGAAGGCCCAATGTTGGCCGCCCCTGAGTTGGTCGAAACCACATAGGCATTGTTCCCGGCTTTTTCCAGCCCTCCCTGATTGGTAAAACTGGCCAGGGCAATCTGGCCGATGGTCCGGTTCGAGCCGTTGGAATAGACCCCGGTGATGATCCCACTGGAATCGATCTTGTAGTTATCCAGATAGCCCATGGTATACCCGTCCTGCATCACCGCCTTGGAAGAACTGGATTCCGCATACTGGGTAATAGAATTGACAAACCCCCCCACCGTACCGAGGTTCAGGGCAAATTCCTGACGCACCTGGCCGCCCTCTGCATCCGGATCTGTGTTCTGCACATCATAGGCCACGTTCATGATCACGTTTCCCACCCCGCCGGATTCGTTTCCCGCTCCATCGACCACGCCGAGGAGGGTACCGTTATTGGAGAAGTTCACCGCAAAGGCTGCCCCTTCCCCGGCTCCCGGAGCAGCTTCTCCAAGTCCTATGGCGGTATTGGTAGCTACCTCCGCTTGGGGATCTACCACCACCGCGGCATTCCAACTGTTGGCGGTGCCCGGAATCCGGGTAAACTCCACCTGGAGGATATGCTCCTCCCCAAAGGTATCATAAATCTTGATATTCGTATTCCAGGTTCCCCGCTGAACCTCTAAAGCAGTGGCCCCTTCGGGAATTTCGGGGATCCGCTTATCCAGGTTACAGGCAAAATTGACCATAGTGGTGGCCCGGGCCGGATCCTTGGAACCCACCGGAATGATCAGGTTTTCCACATCCCGGGAAACATCCAGGGTCTGCACTCCCGCTATATCCTGCGCCATCCAGCCCTGGACCTTCATCCCGTTAGCAGGATTTACCAGGGTCCCCGTTTCATCCAGGTTAAAGGCCCCTGCCCGGGTATAATAGAAATTAGCCCCTTCTTTCAGCACAAAGAAACCCGTATCCTGGATAGCCAGATCCGACCCGATCCCGGTTGACTGAAAGGAACCTTGGGTATGGACCGTATCAATGGAAGCGATGGACATACCCAGGCCCACTTCTTTCGGATTTACCCCCCCCAAGTCCTCGGTAGGCCGGGAAGCGCCCTGCAACTGCTGATAGAGCAAGTCTTGAAAATTGACCCGTCCCTTTTTAAACCCCACCGTATTGATATTGGCAATGTTATTACCAATCACATCCATTCGAGTTTGGTGATTCTGCAGGCCCGATACGCCAGCAAACAATGATCGCATCATATCGCACTATACTCCATAGCTTAAATGTTAGTTGGACTATTCCTCAAATACCTTGACAACCTGGTTCCAGGGATAGTAGGAACCCCGCACCAGCACTTCAGGACTATCCCCCCGGGTTACCGCCTTAACCGTACCTTGGACAAGCTCATCCCCCACGGCTATTTCCACGGATTTTCCCAAGGAACCCGTGGCTTCACTCCCCGCAACCATAACCGCAAGCCGGGAAAAATCAGAGGCCATACTGGTCATCTGCTCCAAGGTTGAAAATTGGGCCATCTGGGCGATAAATTCCTTGTCTTCCATCGGGGCGGTGGGATCCTGATAGGAGAGCTGGGTGATGAGGATCTTGAGAAAATCATCCTTCCCCAGATTCTGCTGGGGATTTTTCCCCTCGTTTATCTTACCGTTGTGTTCTTTTACCAGTTGAGCAATAGCTGCTTGCTCTCGTGAACTCAGCGTCGCTTCAAGCGCCATAATGCGTCCTCCCTTTATACCAGCATATCGATCGGGATATGACCAGATGAGCTGCCGCTCACGGCTGCTCCGAGGCGTATCCCCGCTTCCCCGGTCCTCTCCGAGCCTGCATCGTAGGTAGACGCGGCAAAGCGTTCTGAAAAGAACGGCCCCGCTTCCCCTTCTCTTCTTGGGGGGTCTCTTCCATTCCCATCGCTCCCGGAGGCCAAGGCCGTATCGAGGCTGGCTTCACCAAAACCCGAATCTTTAAAGGCCTGCTCCAAGGACTGTATTTCCCGTTCAAATGCCCGGAGCGCCTCACTGCTTTCTACGATGATATGCCCTGTTATCTTCTTTTCGGCCAATTCCAGTTGTATCTTTACATTTCCCAAAGATTCCGGTCGGAGCGACAGTCGTATGGTCCCTTCGCCCCCTTCCCGCAAAAGGACCTGGGCTTGCCGGACTATATCGCTGTTCAGGGTTTGGGAAAGTTCCCGAGCCAGCAGGTCCTCGAAGCGCTGACTACGCGAGGTTTCCCCAGCGCTAGGCGCAGTTTCCCGGTCTTGGCTATCCACCGGGAGTTCTACCCGCAATTCCAGGCCCTTGGTTTCCGCGAGGGGCTTTGCGTCCCCGGTGAACCGGGACTCAGCAGTGGAGGCAATCGCTTCCCGAGAACGGAGATCCCGCCCCTCGATCCGGTCCCGCCGTTTATCCCCGACCTTGACCCGTACCCCTTTTCGGGACCCTTCAGCCCCTTCTTGGTCAACCGGGTCCGTCCCGAGCCTAGGATCACCTGCAAGCTGAATCTGCTCAGCTACCCCTGGGCTCGACCTAAGAAGGGAAGCCGTGCGGACCCCGGCTTTTTCAGCGCCCCCTTCTTTTTTCCTTTTTTCCCCGGATGTATCCGCCTCGATTTCCCGATTACCCGAGGTCTTGGAAGCCTCTTCCCGGACTGCGGCCTGCGCCTGCGCCAGTGGATCCACCCCTGCGGTTTCTTTCCGGGAACTTGTGGCTTTGGGTACCTGGGTATGCAAAGAACCAGGGTGTTTTTCTTTTTGCAGTGAACCCTGTTCCTTGGGGAGGGGGTAAACTAACTCCTCCGGGTCGTTTCCTCCCTGAGCCGCAAACAAGCCTTGGGATTCCTCTCGCTCTTGGGTATCCCGGCGCACCCGTTCTCCGGAACTCGCCTTGCCTTCCGCTTTTGCTTCCGCACTGGATAGGAGGTTTTTCTTGCTTTGATTTTTCTGACCTTTTGCGGGGGATTTTCCCTGCTGCATCTCCGCGGCCGGGGTTTCCGCTTCCCCAGCCATTCCCGCGTTCAAGTCCTTGCTCCCTCCGGATTTTCTAAGCAATCCCTCAAGGAGCTTCGCAAAAACCCCGAGTCGGTCCTGTTTACGGGATCTTCCCTGACCCTGCTTGCAATTCGGCCCCTGCGCTTCCCCCAGTTGCTCCATTGCCGCCATTCCCTCAACAGGACCATCTGTACCCTGCATCCGGGGAGACACCTGCATCATCACCCAGCCTCCTCATCCTATACCTAAACTTCGGCCATCTGCCGATCTATACTCTCCACCAGAGGAGCGCTCGAAATGCACTACCCTGCGCCCTTCAATTCAGGGTAGCAGGTCTCCCCACCATCTTCCGCTGCAAGCCCGCCGCACGTTCCGCAGGTAAGAGGGATATCCAATAAGAGACAATGGAAGCGGTACCTTCGGCCTGGGCAAGCTCTTCGGCCTTCCTGAACACGTCAATAGCATCCTGATCTTCCATCTCGGTAATGATACCCACCGCTTGCTGGGGGGGCATACCGGTCAAGTACCGGGCAACCTGTTCGACGTTTCTGCTCTTAGTTTCGGCCGCCTGTACCAGGGCATTAAAAGAATTCTCCCGCTCATCCAGGGCCTTTTGCCGCTCTTCCAATGCCTGGGCCATCTGTTCTATTTCACCCCGCCGGGCCTGCATATCCTGTTCCGCTTTTTCCAGTTCCAGGTTCCGCAGTTCCAAGGCTTCAAGCCGTACGGCAAGCCGTTCCGCATCCAGAGAAAGGAACCCATCCTCCCCTTGAGAACGCTCGCTACGGCCTTCCCTGCCGATGAAGCGGTACAGCGGAGATAATAGGGTCTTTGCATCCACTACATTGAGATAATCGAACCACACGAGCCCTCCCCCGGCAAGCACGATGATAAGCAGGAAGAGTACGATTATCTTGCCGAGAACCCGTTGTTTTCCGAATGAGGCCACCTCAATCTCCTTAATACTTACTATTTAATCGGTTAAAAAAAACATTTCTTTAGGTTGCCTGCAGGCTAACGTCTGCGGACTACGGTCCGGAGCTTCATACCTCCCGGATATCTTCCAATTCCGCTTCGGGAATCGTTTTGACGATGGCTTCTACTTCCGCCCGGCTGATACCGGATATTTTACAGGTTCCCCTTCGACGGGAGAGGTTATCCCCCTCAGTGGAAACAAAAGACACGATGTTGCCCCCTTGTTTCGCGATGGCCCCGGAGAGCCTCGCCAGTTGGCCCGGCCGTTCGCTCAGGGACAGGGTAATCCGTACCCCCGGATGCCGTGCGCCGAAGGCGTGGATAAACACCTGGAGGAGATCGGTCCCGGTGATAATACCCACCAGCAGGGGACCCCGCATCACCGGCAGACAGCTAATATCCTTATCCGTCATGATCCGCGCAGCCTCCTCCACCACCTCGTTTTCCGCCACGGTGATGACCTGCTTTACCATGATCTTTTCAACCGTGAGCTTGGCAAGCAGATAGCTTATCTCATATATATCCAGACTGGTCGCTGCCGAAGGACCGGCCTTGAGCAGGTCCTTCCGGGTTACGATACCCACCAAGCGATGGTTCTTATCCAGCACCGGCAGTCGGCCGATTTTTTCCTTGTCCATTAGGGACCGGGCATCGTGTACCGAAATAGCGGGATGCACAAAAACCGGATTCTTAGTCATAACACGGCTAATTATCATAGAAACCTCCATACTATGCGTATATACCCTACCTTAGTGGTTTTTTCAGTATGGCTCAAGCGTTTTTTCTCTACCCAGGATAGACGCAGCGCATTAAGGGTTTCCCGGGGCTTTTTTTATGCCCCTCCACGGTTTCTTCTGGTAGGCCGGAGGCCTCGAAAGAATTCGGCCCATCTCCTACAGGAACATGGCGTAAGAAAAAACAATCTGTATCGCCTTAACCGCTGCGAGCAACCGTCATACTGAGCGGACCGCTCCTAGAGCTTATGTCATGGAAAGACATGAAAAAATAAAAATTCATGATGAGGCTTTCCCAAAACTATGATTAGCCGGGCGTAAAATATTGAAGTGCCCGCAGGGCGGCAAGACAAATAACAGCACAAAATAACACAAAGGAAACTTTTTTGTGCCCTTTGATATAGAGTTTTCCCGGCAATAACCAGTCCTTTAATATACTGTTCGCACGCTCTACTTCCGTACGAAGTTTATACCGTTCTTTCTTCGCGGGATCTAATGGCGCCCGCGATTTGTCGTTTCTCATGTTTGGATCAATTATCGGAATGCGGCCACGGTCTCGGATGAAATTATCAATGACGCTGGAATCATAGGCGGCATCCATCAGACTGTAACAGAAGGTAACTTTGTTTTCCGTCATCTTTTCCATCGGTATCGCAAGCTGGTTATCATAAACACTCGCTCCGCTCACAAATGCGGATACCGGAAAACCGGTATCGCTGACATCAAGATGCAACTTATATCCTACCCAAAACTGGGGTGAGCCATGACTGTTTCTCTTGCAGCCGTAAGAACATGCTGTATTTATATTTCCAAGCGATTCTTCCACGCTCTCGCGCGGTTGACGCTCGATATTCGTTTCAGGTTTTTCCGGCCTGACTTCCCCCTTTTTAGGCCGTCCACGGCGCTTTCTTTCCACCTTTACGCCCTTTGCAGGCTTCTTTCCTACCTTTTCCCGCACCTCTATTGCCGTCGAGTCCCGGCTTACATGATATACTACCCGCCCGGCATGTGCTTCCATGACCATTCTGTCAAGCGTGTCCCCAAGAATTGCTGTTCCGGTTAATTCCTCAAAAACTCTTGAAAATGTGGAGCGGCCCGGTACTTTATCAAACCCGCATAACAGGCGTAAGTTCGCGTCCGTCAGGAGTCTTCTTATCAATTCGGTATTGGTGTCTATCTTGAAAATGCTTTTTGCCAGATTGCTCCTTATGAAAGGTTGATACTGATACGGCTTTCGTCCTGTCGCCGCACATCGCCTGATAACCGGCGGCTGAGATGCCTCTATGATACGTAATACGTGGAGAAACAGCTTGTGTTCATCGGTCAAATAATTCTCAAAAACATCGTCCAAATTATACGATATGTCCAGGAGCCCTTGCGCTCCACCGATAGTTTCTGTTATAGTTTTCATAACGGGAGTCTCCTGGTGTTGGCGGTTTTGTCACTCCAATCTTACAAGGTTTCTCCCGCTTTTTCTATACTCACCCTTTACCTCTTTTCACCAGTTCCATTGAGTTTTGGGAAAGGCTCATGATGTTATCCTGATTTCGAGGGACCCAGGGCTCGCGTACATAAAAATTTGGTGGTGATCCAGAAAGTATGATGAATAATTCCTTATAGTATAAAGACTTAGCGTTCATTCCTCCAGAACATGACTTGTTGAGAAGAGCATCAGGAAATCCTATTTCTTTATACTATAAGGAAATAGGAATATTGACCGGAACGGACCGCATGCATGTTATAACGGTACCTACACTGTAATTCTATATTATAAAGAGTTACGCATCATACTTTGTAGATCACCTCC
>JAISPY010000019.1 GCA_031274565.1 Treponema sp. | reverse complement strand
ATCTGAAGATAAAGTCGTTCTGGGGAACCCGTGAGAACGCGGTATTCACCCAAATAGGGGTGGCGCTCAGTATATCGGTCCTCTTGTGGATAAGCAAAACCATTAATGGTATAACCGCCTCCGCTCACCAGATAGTACCAATGATGAAGACAAGGCTTCTTGCTAAAAGTTCTATGCTTGAATTATGGACTAACAAACCACCGCCTCCCACACCCCCCTTTCCTCAGCTCCTTCTGGAGGGGTTGTTATGATTAAACCGGACAGCAGTGAGAAAATATAGAATAGTGAAAGATGATTTTGAATATAACAGGATTGTTTAATAACCGTGAGGATGCTATAATAACGAGATGGGAAAGGAAAAAAAGGCGGCGGATGCCAAGGCGGTTCTTTTTAAGCGGTTGTACGGGGTAAAACCCGGTACTTTTCATAAAATGCTGTTGATTCTCCAAAAGGAGTTCAACGCATTGCATAAAAATGGGAGCAAGCCTCCCAAGCTGACACCCGAAGACAAGCTGTAATTCCTATTCCTATCGATAGCAATACTTCTGTTCCGTTAAGTAATCAAGCCCTTTCTAGCGATATGCTTCAAGAAATACGCTGTCTTATGGAGAATGTGGAGACAGATGTGAAAAATGGTCTACATATGCATGCTGCCAAGAAACATGATGACGCATTAGCTATTCTTTCTGAGATCAATAAATCTGAGTCAGAAACAAATCCTGCTATAAAAAAGGAACAAGCACAATGTTATGAAAAATGCGGTGATGCATATTCAGAAAATCAAATGCATGCTAAGGCAAATAAATATTATAAAAAGCACAGGCATTGTATGAATCCTGCAATGACTCAGAAGGGAAGTCACGAGTTGGCAATAAGAGGCATGTAGGTCCTAAAAACTGACTGTTTCTTCCTCACCGGCTATTGTAGTAAGTGAAACTGCAATGAATGCCCTGGGTCTAGCCTGTCCTGGTGCAATGCTCCCCTTGCAAATCAGCGCCGCATCGGGTATGTTCAACCTACAGGCATGAAGCCTGTAGGCTGCCGGAAACCGGTTACGGAACATCCGGGGCCTGCGCGGTAAAGACGATTGCTCGCTCACCAGGGTCATACGTTGTTGTGCGCTGGTGCGTGTACGATGGCGCCCCTTGAAAGTGGCGTGTCTCTAGGTTGAAACTTAGAAATAATTCTCTTTTAAGGAGAGCCTCATGTGCTCTAAGATTTTTTACGCTTTTCCCCGTTTTTTCCTTTATGTCCGCAGATCCATCGGTTTGATCGGGGCGGTGGTATGCTTGATTGCCGCGCCTGGGCTTTTTGCCGGCGGTAAATCGGAGCGTCAAGCCGCAGCGCCCGCTGATCAGAAGCTGGTGGTAGTAGCCTCGACCTCCTGGGTGGCCGCCATCGCCCGGGCTGGAGGCGCGGAAAACATCCGTATCCTGGCCCCGGTGGAACTGAAGCACCCGCCGGAATACGAACTGAAACCATCGGATTTGACTGCGGTCAGTAAAGCGGATATGATCCTCTATGCGGGCTGGGAGATGTTTGCCGAAAAGCTGGCGGAAACTGCGGGAAGCGCGAAGGTGCAACTGGTACAGGTCAATACCTCCAATAACCCGGAGGACCTCAAGACGGAAGCCCGGAAACTGGCGGAACGTTTCGGTACCCTCGATCGCTTTGAAGCCTGGAGCAGGGACTTTGACCGCCTCACCGCAGAACTGCGTCCCCAAATCCTCGCGGCCTATCCGGATAAGCGGGCGGTGGTTCAGCGGATGCAGACCCCCTTCGCCGTATGGCTGGGACTGGATATCATCGGCGAATACGGACCTGCAGAACCTTCCGCAGCGGTGATCCTGGAACTGGTCCAATTACACCCTGCTCTGATCATTGATAACTACCACGGTCCTTCCGGTCAACCCATCGCCGAAGCAGCCAACGCGCCTTATGCGGAATTGCTTAATTTTCCCGGTAAGGACGGTACCCAGAGCATAGAGGATCTGTTCCGCTACAATGCGGATGTGCTCATCCACGCGGCGGCACGGTAAATGGGGGCATCGGGAACGGCTCAGCCGCTGATCAGCGCTCGGGATCTGTACGCAGGGTACGGTAAAAAACCGGTCCTGAAAAAGTGCTCCCTCACGGTTGAAGCGGGGAGCCTCACCGGTTTTTGCGGACCCAACGGCGCGGGAAAATCCACGTTTCTGAAACTCTGCCTGGGAATGCTCCGGCCCCAGCAGGGATCGATCACGGTTATGGGCGCACGGCCGGGACAAGCGGGGTTCCGGGAGATCCTCCTGCGTATCGGTTATGTGCCCCAGAATACCCAGGGAGGAACCCTCCCAGCCACGGTCCGGGAAGCGGTTGCCATGGGCCGGTATGGAAAAGCAGGATTGGGCCGGCGTCTTTCCCCCCAGGATAAGCTCCTGGTGGAGGCCGCTATGGAAGCGGTGGGGATTACCACCTTGGCAAAACAGCAGGTGCAAAAACTCTCCGGGGGACAAACCCAGCGGGTTGCCATTGCCCGAGCCTTGGCAATGGAACCGGAAATCCTCATGCTGGACGAACCGACTTCAAACCTTGATTGGGAAAGCCGTATGGAACTGCTGCGGGTCATCAAGTCCCAGCAGGAATACCAGGGGCTTACCACGGTGCTGGTCTCCCATAGCGCGGATACCCTCTCGGAATGCGGGGCAATCTACCGGTTCACCGCAGGTTCCGCTGAAAAACTCGCGGAATACCAGGAGGGCCTCCATGCTTGAGCTGCTTGCCATGCCCTTCTTTTCCCGGGCCCTCATCGCGCTGCTTGCCACCGGCGTGGCATTTCCCGTGCTGGGGACCTTTATCCTGAATCTGGAACTCATTCCCGCCCGGTTTGCGGTGATGCATGCGGCGCTGCTCGGCGCTGCCTGTGCGCTTATCCTTAAGCTGAACCCAACGGTAACCGCTATGACCGCGAGTTTGCTGGCCGGGCTTATCATCACCCTCATAAGCTGGCGGGGCAGTGTTTCTGCGGGCGGTTCTCTGGGGCTTATCATGACGGTAAGCCTGGGACTTTCTTTTATCATTTTTTATAAAGCCAATGTCCACGCCATTGAAGCCTTTAACCTATTTTGGGGAAGCATCCTTACCCTAACCTCCGGGGATACGATCCTGGTGATGGGTATCGCTGGCGCGCTGCTGCTCTTCATAAGCCTGGCGTATAAGGAAATCCAGATCGTCCTGTACGACCGTGAACTGGCCTGGGCGGTGGGAGTACCGGCCAAGTGTATCTATGGCGCTATCATGCTCTCGGTATGCCTGGGAATCGCCGTGGCGATGCGGGTTACCGGCGCGCTGCTCATCGACGCAGTTACTATCCTCCCGGCCCTAGCGGCCAGCCAGATCGGCAAGACCTTTAAGGAACTCATCATCTGGGGATCGGTCATCGGCGTCGCCATGAATCTGAGCGGCTTTGCCCTTTCGTTCCTCTGGGATCTTCCGGTAAGTCCGGGGATCATCGTTATCGGCGCAGGGCTTATACTGCTCATGCGGGGCATTAAAGCTCTACATATCCGAGAAGAACCGCCGGAGCAAAAACGCGGGGTTTCCTAGGGCGTGGGGTTTATCGGTCCGGGAAGGGCTTGACAAACAATACACGGCGCGGTATGGTGTATAAACAACCTGTAAAGAGAGCGTATGAAGCGCTTGTATCTTTGTATGGATGGGATCGTATCGGTTGCCGTGATTGATTGAGAGCGGAACAGGGATTCCGTCGCGGAGGGCATGAAGCCTGAAACTTTTCTTGCAAGAGAAGTTTCAGGCTTTTTTTATTTTTGCGTTTACCGCATCTCCCTGAGGGAGAGGGCGTAAAGACGCGGGTCTTTTTACCAGGAGAAAATTCTCGATGCAATCTGGTTACGTTAGAGCTATGTCTACTGCCGTTATATTTTTCCCGGGTATCAAGACCCTTGGATTGATTCGTTGAATTGGACCACGGGTTTCCCGCCGCAGTTACAGTCTCGTTGTTATGCAAAGTACGGTTGGCTTTTAATAGACTTGTTTAAAAACCGCCTAAACCTTTCTGTCATACTTTATAAGACCACAAACCAAGGTCATCCTTAGTGAATGCCGATTACAGCAGTGACCCCGATAAGGATAGATCATGCTCTTGTATGGTTTTATTTTGGCGTTTATAGGTTCAATCACCACCCGCCTTCTGGCAAGCTCTTTAGTATATGCTTTTCCTTCTTCGCTCAGTTGATGATTCTTACTTGATTGTACCGGAATGAAACGGTTCGCATGGTATGGTCCTATCCCAACATATCGTCAAGCGGTATCGACTTGCTTGTGTCTTTTCCTAGGGTATCGTTATATAGGTTGAAGTCATGTTCACGGCCTTGGGCCTCCTTTACCTCCACTAGTTCCTTGGTGTTTCGCTCTCGTAGTACCGCGTCTTCAACGGGTGGCGCTTTTTTTCCCGAATACTACGCTGTTTGACCCTTTTTCGGGCGGTTGAGGGGACGTTCCGTGACGGCTACTCCGACGTACTGGATTGCGCTTGATGTTCTCTTGAGCGCTTTGTTCCCGGGCAGGGCGAACGAACCGTCTTTAATCAGGGTAGCTTCCACCCCTTGG
>JAISPY010000291.1 GCA_031274565.1 Treponema sp. | reverse complement strand
GCAGAGGCCCAGCGGCTCACCGCGGATCTGGCGGAACGGACCTACCGCTTAACCGATCAAGCCTACCGTGCAGGGCTTAACGATCTCTTGGAAGTGCAAAATGCCGAATTGGAATTGCGTAAATCCCGGATCGGGGTATTGGAGCAGCAGTTTAATTACCTGAATGGGCTTATTGATCTTGAATATGCCATCGGGGTTCCCTTTGGGACCCTGAGTTCCCAAGCAAATTCCCTTTCAGGAAACCTAACGGAGAGTACGAAATGAAGCAAATAAGGATACAGCAGGTCCTCATGGCCGGCTTCGGGGTGTTTTTGTTGCTCGGTGCGCTTACGGGCTGTGATAAAAGCGGTGGTACTAAAGAGAATGCCGCGCCCGGGAATCCTGCAGGGATCACCGAATCCCCGGTTTTTGCGGTGAATACCACCGCTGCGGTCAAAGGGCAAATCCGGGATTACCTGGCCCTTTCCGGGGACATCATCGCCGGCACCACGGTGGATACCTTTTCCGATGTAGCCGGTAAGATCACCCGGATCTATGTCTCTGTCGGCCAGCGGGTTTCCCGGAATCAGGCTATCGCCGAGGTTGACCCCTCCCGTCCGGGTATGGAATATCTTCCCGGGGTGGCCCGTGCGCCGATTGCGGGAACCATCGTGGCGCTCCCCGCCCAAGTGGGCATGACCATAAGCCAGAGTGTGCCTCTCGCCCGGATCGCCGGAGGGAACGCCCTCGAACTGCGGGTCTATGTGGCGGAACGGTTCATTTCCAAGATCGCCCTGCGCCAGCCCTGTGAGATTACTCTGGACGCCTATCCTGGAGAGGTGTTCCGGGGAAGCGTTGCCGAGATAAGCCCAGTGGTGGATCCCGCTTCCCGGACTATGGAGGTTCGGATCAATGTGGAGAACCCTGGTTCCCGGCTCAAGTCAGGGATGTTTGCCAAGGTGAAGATAGTTACCGAACGGAAAAATAACATCGTCAAACTTCCGGCGAGCGCGATGGTACAGCGTTTCGGGGAAACCTATGTGTTTACCGTGGAGACGGATCCCCAGGATCCCGCATTCAGGATAGCCCGCCGAAAAACAGTGGTTCCCGGTCTCCTCGTCGACGGGGTAGCGGAAATCCAAGAGGGACTTGCGGCAGATGAAGAGGTGGTTATCCGAGGCCAAACCCTCCTTGAGGATGGGGCACGGATCAATGTGATCGACCGGGTTGCGCCTTTGAGCGACACCAATTAAGGAGTATAAAAAACACATGAGTCTTGCAAAAACAGCGGTTTCACGGCCCACAACGATCTTTATCATCTTTTTGCTGCTTATCGGCTTGGGGGTATTTGCCATGCTGAATCTCCCCATTGATCTCTTTCCGGAGATTAACCCTCCCTACCTGGCGGTGTTTACCACCTATACCGGAGCAGGCCCGGAAGAAGTGGAACGCTCCGTCAGCCGGGTTCTGGAAGCGGCCCTTTCCGGGGTTTCAAGCCTTGAAAAGGTAACATCCACCTCATCCAAGGGTTCCAGCGTGGTGATGATGGAGTTTACCTACGGGACCGACCTGGCGGATGCATCTAACTCCGTCCGGGACGCCCTGGAACGGGTCCGGAACTATATGCCCGCAGAGGCCGATAGTCCGACGATCTTCCGCTTCGATCCTTCCATGATCCCCATCATGGGCCTGATGGTTACGGGGAACCGTTCCCCGGAGGAACTGCGGGAGCTGGCGGAGGATACCATTGTTCCCAGGATCGAACAGACTCCGGGGGTGGCCACCGCCTCGGTGAACGGAGGACGGGAGAAGATCATTCGGGTGGAGATACCCCAATCCCGGCTTGAGGCCTACGGGCTTACGGTAACCCAGATGCAGCAGATGCTCGCTTCCCAGAATATGCAGGTCGCGGCGGGTACCATCACCGAAGGCGGTCTTTCCTATATTCTTACCACCCTCGGGGAATATACCTCGCTGGATCAGATTCGGAATACGGTGATTTCCTATAAAGGCGGCGGCGTGGTGGACGGGGAGGTACAGCAGCCCCGGACCGTGTTCCTCCGGGATGTGGCGAATGTCATAGACGGGTACCGGGACGAAGAAAGCGCGGTCTTTGTAAACGGAGTCCCGGCAGTCATGATGCAGGTTCAGAAGCAGAGCGGCAAAAATTCCGTCCAGACTGCCCGGAATTTGCGGGAACGGCTTCAGCGGATGACCCGGGAGCTTCCCCAGGACATCAAGATTACCGAGCTTCAAAATACCACGGACCAAATAGAAAATTCCCTGAATCAGGTTACCTCCACCGCGATTTCCGGGGCCCTTTTGGCGGTGCTGATCCTCTTTGTCTTCCTTCGTTCTATAAAGCCGACCCTCATTATCGGTATCAGCATCCCCGTATCCCTGATCGTTACCTTACTGGTGATGTACTTTGCCGGGCTTACCCTGAACCTGATGACTATGGCGGGCCTGGTGCTGGGGATAGGGATGCTGGTGGATAATTCCATCGTTATTCTGGAAAATATCTACCGGTACCGGGAGAAAGGTTCAAAGCTCCAGGCCGCCGCGGTCTTAGGCGCCCAGGAGATGATCGTCGCGATCATCGCTTCGACCCTCACTACCATCTGTGTGTTTGCCCCCTTGGTAGCCTTCCAAGGGATGTTGGAAATGGCGGGAGAAATATTCGCAGGACTCGCCTTTACCGTGGTGATCTCCCTGGCTATTTCCCTGGTCGTGGCAATCGTGCTGGTTCCCGTGCTCTCAAGCCATTACCTGCCGCTGGTTACCCGGAAACAGAAACCCCTCAAAGGCCCGTTAGTGGCGATTGACCGGGCTTTTGAAGGGTTCTTCACCCGGCTGGATGGGGCCTACCGCTGGGCGGTTGATAGGGTTCTCCGGCATAAGCTGATCGTTATTCTGTTGCTCGTGGTTCTTTTTGCGGGAAGCATTGTGATGATCCCCCGGATAGGCTGGGTTTTCATGCCTGAACAGGATGCGGACTCGGTTTCCGTCAACGTAACCCTTCCCATGGGCTCCCCCCTGCCGGAGACCGAGGCGGTATTGCAGCGGGTACAGGCCATCGTAGAAAAGGAAGTACAGGGTTATGAGCGCTTAGTGCTCAACGCCGGAGGGGGCGGCGGTATAATGAGTATGGGAAGCAGCAGCAATACCGGGTCCCTGCGGATAAACCTGCCGGAATATGCAAAACGCATTGACAGCGCTGATACCATCAAGACCAAGATGCGCGCCCATTTCAACGAATTCCCCGGGGTATCCTTCTCTTTCGGCGGCGGCGGCATGGGTATGGGCAGCGGGAACCCCATCGATATCGTGATAAGAACCGACGACTTGGTGAAAGGCAAGGCCATAGGGGATCGCATAGCGGATCTGCTCCGCGAGCGGATTCCCGAAGCAAAAGAACCCCAGGTGGACCTGCAGGATGGGCTTCCCCAGATCGAGATCGAGATTGATCGGGATAGGCTCTACGCCCTGGGACTCAATACCTACACGGTGGGGAACGAGATCAAAGCTGCGGTAGACGGCATTACCGCCACCCGATACAAGACCGGAGGGCACGATTACGATGTGGTGCTGGTCCTGGCCGAAGCGGACCGGAGTACCCGGCCCGCGCTGGATCATATCTTTGTGAACAGCCAAGTAGCTGGCCGGGTGCCCCTCTCCAACTTTGCATCCTATCAAGAAGGAACCGGGCCTATGACCATCCGGCGGGAAAATCAGAGCCGGGTTATTCATATAACCGCTGGAGCCGCACCAGGGACCAAGATCAACATCCTGGAGGAGCAGGTCCGTTCCCTGGTTACCGCGGAGATCCCCGCAGATGATGACGTAATCATCGAATACGCCGGAGATAACGCGGACATGATGCGGATGATGAGCCGTTTTGTGCTTATCATGATCGTGGCGGTATTCCTGGTTTTCGGGGTTATGGCCAGTCTCTTTGAATCCTTCAAGGATCCCTTCATCATCATCTTCACCATACCCCTATCGGTGATCGGGATTGTGGCGATTTACCTCATCACCGGTACCACCTTTAACATCCTTACCGCGGTGGGGCTCCTGGTACTGATGGGGGTTATCGTGAATAACGGCATCGTCCTGGTGGATTACACCAACCTGCTCCGCAAGCGGGGACTTTCCCTCCACGATGCCTGTGTGGAAGCTGCGGGCAACCGGCTGCGGCCCATTCTTATGACCACCTTGACCACGATTCTGGGTTTAATCCCCATGGCGTTCGCCCCCGGAGAAGGCTCGGAAATGGTGGCTCCTATTGGCAAGACCGTGCTGGGGGGGCTTTCCTTCGGCACCCTCATGACCTTGTTCCTCATGCCCACGGTTTATGCGATCATGAATAAACGTTCCGATGAGCGAGAGGCCAAGGCTCAAGCCCGGCGGGAGCGTATTGCCGCAGGGATTAGCAAGAAACAAGCCAAAGCCCGGACGGTTCAATCCGCAAAATCCATGGAGAGCGGGACCGGAATTCCTCTGGGCCGCCCAGTATCCGGGGAGGCAGGGGTATGATACGGATTGAAATAATAGCAAACCGTTCGGTAGAGGACAATATCATGGATGCCTTGAAACAAGAGGGGGTCGGTAAGTTCTACACCAAATACCCCAGCGTCTTCGGGGTCGGTTCCCGGGGCCCCCGCATGGGAGATGCGATATGGCCCGAAGAAAACTTCGCCCTGGTGATCTGGTGCGAAGCAAATGAGGCCCAGGGGATCGAGCGGGCCGTGCAGTCGGTGAAGAAAGGCTTCCCGGACGAGGGGATCAAGCTCTTCCGGCCTCCTGAAGTGGTGATCCCCCCGCCCCAGGTCATCGTGCAAGCCCCGCCGGTCCCT